>CAKSHG010000160.1 GCA_934456315.1 uncultured Oscillospiraceae bacterium
GCGGCGAGATACTTCTCACCCAGCGCGTGCCGCAAAAGACCAGCGGCGGCAGGTGGGAGTGCAGCGGAGGCTGCGCCGTCAGCGGCGAAACCAGCCGCGAGGCAGCCGTCCGGGAGCTTTTCGAGGAAACCGGGATTCGCGCGTTCACCTCGGAAATAGACCTGGAATGGACGATGACCACCGACAGCATGCTGCGGGATTTCTACATCGTTCACAAAGACGTCCCGCTTGACCGACTGGTGCTGCAATCCACCGAGGTCTGCGCCGCAAAATGGGTGACCTACGACCGGCTGTGCGACATGGCGGATAACGGTCAGACCACCCGCACAGTCGCGCGCTGGCTGGAGATACGCGGCGACGATATCCGCCGCTGCATCGACGAGATACGGCGCAGCGCAAGGGCTGGCGCACCCAGAATGGCATGATCCGCATGACCCGCATCGCGCCGCATAAGGAGCAATAATGAAAATAATCATCGTAGGCGGCGGCAAGGTAGGATTCTACCTTGCCCAGACGCTAAGCGCGCAGGGAAACGACGCCGCAATAATTGAGCGCGACAGGGAGCTTTGCCGCGCCATCGCGAATCAGCTCGACATATCCATCTGCACCGGCGACGGAACTTCCCAGGACGTGCTGCGGGAAGCAGGCGCAGACAACGCCGACGTCGTCTGCGCCGTGACCGGCAGGGACGAGGTGAACCTGGTCTGCTGCCAGACCGCGAAAAAGATATTCGGCGTGAAAAAGACCGTCGCAAAGGTCAACAATCCCAACAACGTCGCCGCGCTGCGCAAACTCGGCGTGGACACCGTGGTGTCCTCCACCGACAATATAATCGAGCACCTTGAGCGCGAGGTGGACATCTCCGCAATGAGGGAGCTGATACCGCTGGACGGCGGCGAGGCTTCCGTCCAGGAGATAGCCCTGCCGGAGGACAGCGAGCTTGCCGGAAAGAGCCTGATGGAGCTATCCCTGCCGCAGACCTGCAACGTGGTCTGCATAAGCCGGGGAGGTCACACGATCATTCCGCGCGGTCAGACGAAACTGCACGGCGGCGACGTGCTGCTGGTCGTAACGCTGACCCACGGCGTGCGCGACCTCCGGAAAGCGTTAAAGGTAAAGGACTAAGAATGATGGAAGAAAAGAACTCCGGCGTCAGCCAGGTGAGCCAGATGAGCCAGGCAAACAAGGCAAGCTCCGCAAAAGAAGTCAAAAAAGCGGATAAAGCCCCGAAAACTGCAAAATCAGCCAATTCGGTCAAATCAGCAAAAACATCTAAATCCGCCAAGCCTTCCGCAGAGAAGAAACCCGCTCCCCGCCGCACCAAGAAGCAGCAGGGGGACGTCATCTTCGCGCTTGACATCGGAACGCGCACAGTTGTCGGCGTGCTGGCGGAAAAGACGAAGGATTCCTACCGGCTGATAGACATGCAGACCCAGGCTCACGAGAGCCGCTCCATGACCGACGGTCAGATAGAGGATATCGACGCAGTGGCTGCGGTGGTGAAATCGGTCAAGACCGCTCTGGAGCGCAGGCAGTCGATAAAACTCCAGCGGGTGTGCATCGCTGCGGCGGGACGCGCGCTCAAAACGCTCCGCCACCGGAGCAGCTGCGATGTTTCCGGGCTGAAGTCCATCTCCGCAGAGGATATCCGCGCCGCCGAGCTGGAGGCTGTACGCGCCGCCGAGGAGGAATTCACCGGCAGCGGCGGAAACTCGTTCTACTGCGTTGGTCACAGCGTTATCTCGCTGGAGCTGGACGGCTACAGGGTATCCAAGCCCGAAGGACACCGGGGCAGCGAGCTTGTAACCGAGATCATAGCGGCGTTTCTTCCCGCGTATGTCGTGGAGAGCCTGTGCGCCGCCGTAGACGAAGCCGGGCTCGAAACCGCCGGGCTGACGCTGGAGCCTATCGCAGCGATAAACGCGGTAGTACCGAGGGAACTGCGGCTCATCAACATCGCGATGTGCGATATCGGCGCGGGCACCTCCGACGTTGCCGCCTCCAGGGACGGCAGCATAGTCGCCTATGGAATGGCTACGATAGCCGGCGATGAAATGACCGAATCGCTGATGAAGCAGCTGCTTGTGGACTTCAACGAGGCAGAGCGCATCAAGACCTGCCCCGACCCCGAAACGGAATACACCGACATTCTGTTCAACCACCGCGCGATAACCCGCGAGGAGGTCGCTAAAATGCTCCGCCCGGCTGCGCAGGAGCTGGCAAATACGGTCTGCTCGGAAATTATCCGCGCCAACGGAACAGCCCCCCAGGCGGTGTTCCTGGTGGGCGGCGGAAGCCTGCTCCCGGGTCTGCCGGAGCTTGTCGCGGACGGTCTGGGACTTGACCGAAGCAGGGTGGCCGTAGGCTCCCGCGAGATGATACGCGGCATAACCGCTCCGAAAACGATACATATCGGAACAGAGCACGCAACTCCGCTCGGCATAGCAATGACCGCGTCGGAGGGCGTGAAGTACGACTTCACCACCATCACGCTCAACGGAAAGAAGATACGCGCCCTGGATACCCGCAGGCTTACTGTATTCGAGCTGTGCAGCCTTGGTGGGATAAAGCCGGAACAGCTGATGGCGAGGTCCGGCAGGACGCTCGGCTTCACCGTCAGCGGCGAGCGCGTAACCCTCCGCGGAACGGCAAGCGTGCCTGCGGAGATATCCCTCAACGGAAAGGAATGCTCGCTCAATTCCCCGGTGAGAAAGGGCGATGAGGTGAATGTTGTTCCGGCGAAGCCCGGCGAGGACGCCGCAGCGCTGCTTTCCGACTATTTTGACGTTTCCGGGCTGTTCTGCGTTGAGGTCACTCTGGACGGCAGGCGCGTTCCGGCGGGCGAATACCTGCTGGTGAACGACGTCCCGGCAACGGCTGACGCGGATATCGATAACGGTGCAGTTATAACGCTTGTAAAGCGCGGAACGCTCCGCGGGCTGCTCGCTGCGGAAAATCTGCCGGAAGAAAACGTGCTGCTGAACGGCGCGGAGGTATCCCTGGATACAAGGCTTTCGGCTGATGACGTGATAACCTACGCAAAGCCCGAAACGACTGGATCTTCCGAACCCACAGAATCTGCCGAATCTTCCGAGCCGGCTGAAACCACTGAACTGACTGCCCCCGAAGCTCCGGGATCAGCGCAGCAGACCGCTCCTGAAGCATCGGCTCCCGACGGTATCCCGATAGTGTTCAACGGCGAACGCGTGACGTTCCCGGTACAGCCGGGCGTTACCCCGATATTCCTGGATATACTTGCCGCGTTCGCGGACGACCCCACGGCTCTGCTGTCGAAGTGCGAAACAGTCACGATAAACGGCAGAACGGCGCGGATAAGCGAGCCGATCTCCCCCAACGACGAAATAATCATCAGGTAATAGGTGATATCAATGAAATACATTAGGATAGCGGCTCTCGCCGCTGCCGCCGCGCTGCTCACTGGCTGCACGGAGATCCCCGACCGAAGCGCCCCCGGAATATCAGCGGATACGTCCGCGCAGACTGCGGAGGCTTCCGGCACAGCAGACGCCGACGGGGCGCCCGACGAGATTCCCGCTAAACAATACCCGATAGAGAGCAGTGATTTCGCCGTTAAACTTAACGCCGAGGGCGGAACGTTCTCCGGAAACGTCCGCACGGACGGCGACTTCGACGGAAAGGGCTACATCGTCCTGGACGAGGGCATGAAGCTTCAGCACATCGTCACCGCAGAAACCTCCCAGCACTACCACATCTCTATCGCGGCGCACTCCTACAGCGGCGCGGTGGTACGGCTCAAGACCGTCAACGAAACTGTCGGCGCGTATTACATTCCGGCGTCTGAATCGCCGGAGTTCACCATGTTCGCCGTGGACAGCGTTTACCTCGCCGCCGGTCCGGATATACTTTCGTTCGAGGTGATACAGGGCAGCGCTGCGCTTGACTATATCCTGGTCGAAAGCTCCACTATCCCGGAGAGCTCATGCTACTATGTGTCGAACTCCTGCGTGGGAAGCACGACCGCAGTGTCCACACTGGGACTTAAAAAGTTCCTCGCCGACAGCTACGGAAAGCGCATTATAACCGGGCAGACAGTGACCCCCGGCTCCAACGCAGAAATCGCAGCGATAACCTGCGAAACCGGAAGAACTCCCGCGATACGCACCGGCGACCTGATGTTCTGCACTCCGTCAAAGTACGAAAGCACAAAGGAGTACGCCGACAGCGAGGTCAGCAACGCCCTGGAATGGGGCAGGAACGGCGGCATAGTGTCGTTCAGCTGGCACTGGTACGCTCCGGCGGGCACCTCCGACTACTACGCTGACGCGTCGACATTCGTGCTCGGCGACGCGGTCACTGACCGCGACGTTTCCATGGCGGACGACGAGGAGCTGAACACGCTCCGTGAAAGCGGGCTGATAAGCGAGGAAACCGTACTCCTGCTGAAAGACATCGACGCGGCTGCGGAGGTCCTCAAACAGTTCCGCAGCGAGAATATCCCGGTGATATTCCAGCCGATACCCGACGGCGACAGCAGCATGTACTGGTGGAGCGGCAGCGCCGTGAATTACAAGTGGCTGTGGAAGCTGCTGTTCCAGCGAATGGACAAGTACCACGGGCTGAACAACCTCATCTGGGTATGGAACGGAAGCAGTGACGACTACTTCCCCGGAGTGGAATACTGCGACGTTATCGGACAGAGCTTCTATGAAAACAGCTCGTCCTCCTTTGCCGGGAGATTCTCCGCGCTGGCGAACATGACCGACGTTCCGAAGCTCCTCGCAATAACGAACTGCGACAAGCTGCCCTCTCCGGATTACATGCGCCGCGACAACGCAATGTGGTCGTGGTTTTCCGCAGGCAGCGGAAACATCATGATAACCACTTCCGGCGAGCTTTCCGAGAAATACACCAGCTGGCAGAACCTCCACGATATCTACAACAGCGCGATATGCGTCACGCTGGACGAGCTGCCGGACTTCGAGGAATACGCGTTCCAGGAATAATGCAGATCCCCTGTGAAAACACAGGGGATTTTTCGCGCAATATCCGCTTTTTCTGACATATTCCGCTTTACTTTTTCTCTGTTTGTGGTAAAATGTCAATTTTAAAAGTCTGACCATATCATATTCTTTGGAATAACCTCTCCTCCGAAGCAAAAAGCCTTATCAGAGTATCGGAGAGCATCGAAACCATCAAATGGCGGCTGGAATAAATTATGGTCACCTCTAAAAACCTTGTTTGAGTGAAAATGTGTATAGCACACCGCCTGATTCGTCAAACCTCCTCGTAAGGCATACAGCCTTACTTCGTCGGCTTTCATCGCATTCGGCGCACTCTACCCATTTTC
>CAKSHG010000161.1 GCA_934456315.1 uncultured Oscillospiraceae bacterium
ACCTGGGGAAAGATATACCAGGTCATCATCACCTGGATAGTGTATTTCCTTTTCAGACCTAAGGTCGAGTGGGTCGATAAGTCCGTTAAGAAGCAGCTAAAGGGCAAGCCCGCAGTGTTCGTGTTCAACCACACGCACCACTTTGACGGAGCTTTCACCGGCGCAGTGCTTGGGCGGTACAAGCCCTATGTGCTCGTCAAAAAGAGCTGGTTCGACAAAAAGGGCGTCGGCACGATGATAGGCTGGTGCAGGTGTTTCCCTATCGACCTTGACGGCGCGGACGCAAGCTGGTACGCCACTGCGGAGGAGCTTATCCACCGCAACGGTTCTCTCATCATCTTCCCGGAGGGCGGTATCGCCAGGGAGGGCAGGATCGAGAAGTTCAAGCCCGGAGCGGCGCTGGTATGCGCGTCGACCGGCGCGTGCGTAGTTCCGGCGGCTATCTACGGCGGTTATCATATGGTGTTCGGCAGGCGGCAGAGGCTGCTGGTCGGGAATCCCATCGAGAGCAACTGCCCGGATAACATGCGTCACTCGCAGTACGCAAAGCAGCTGATGAAGCAGGCAGAGGACGAAACCAAGCGGCTTTACGGCATTCTGGAGCAGAAATACGGCAAGACGGACACCTATTCCGAAAGCTATGCTCCGGAGGAAAACCAAGGAAATCACTGATTAAATCACGCCTGACGGCTTGGTACGCATCTTGCTTGCATCTTTTCCGCCATATTGCACAATTCGTCCTAGCAAGGCGTCAGCCTTGCGTCGTCCTCATCGTACAATCTGACGAAAAATCTGCGGCACAATCTGCGCACCAGATTTAATCAGCGTTTCCCAAGTAAACACGCGGAATTTCCGCAGGACAATTTTAATTTGAGAGGTATTTGATTATGAACACAGAGATTGCAGAGAAGATCAAGAACATGCTGGTAGAGAACCTTAGGATCCCCGCAGACGAGCTGGAATACACCAGCGAGCTGTTCGGCGACGATATCGGACTCGACTCCATCGACTCCATCGAGATCATCGCAGGCATCGACAACCTGTTCGGCGTTCAGATGACCGGCGCAGCAAGAGAGAACTTCCAGACCATCGAAACCCTCACAAAGTACGTTGAGGACCACATGGGTGAGTAATATGAGCGACAGAAGGATCGTTGTAACAGGTCTGGGACTTATCTGCGCGCTCGGCGACGGCACCGACAAGTGCTGGAGCGCTGCGTCCAACGGTATCACCGGTATCCGCGAGGTACAGTCGGTGAGCACCGAGGGCTGCTACGCCAACAAGGGCGCCGAGGTAGCTGAAAGCTCCGAGCAGCTTTCCGGCGAGGACTACGACCGCAGCTCCCTGCTTTGCATAAAGGCGGCAGGCGAGGCTCTGGCGGACGCAGGCTACACTGTGACCGCGGATAACTCCGACCGCATAGGCGTTATCGTCGGCAACTGCGTCGGCGGCGCCGCAAGCATTGACAAGTACTACACCGACGAATTCAGGACCGGCTCCGCTAAGCCGTCCGATATTCTCAGAATGCCGGCTGCCGCTATCGCGAACAACGTAGCTAAGCACTTCGGGCTGAACGGTGCTACCGCCAACATCGTAAACGCATGCGCTGCGGGCACGATGAGCCTTTCCTATGCGGCAGACCTTATCCGCGCTGGCAAGGCTGACGCGTTCGTTGCGGGCGGCTCTGACAGCTTCTCTTCGCTGGCGTTCGCGGGATTCCATGCCCTGCACGCCCTGGCGGCTGACGCATGCTCTCCGTTCAACCACAGCAACGGCATCACCCTCGGTGAGGGCGCAGGTATCCTTATCGTAGAGAGCTACGAGCACGCAAAGGCTCGCGGCGCGAAGATATACTGCGAGATACTCGGCTCCGGCGTAAGCTCTGACGCGCACCACATCACCGCTCCACGTCCCGACGGACAGGGTCAGATGAGCGCCATCAGACGCGCAGTAAAGACCTCCGGTCTGGAGTTCACCGATATCGACTACATCAACGCTCACGGCACTGGTACTGCAAAGAACGACGAGGCGGAGTTCCTTTCACTGCACACCCTGTTCGATGAGAACAAGCACCTTTCCGTAAGCTCCACCAAGTCCATGACGGGTCACTGCCTGGGCGCAGCCGGCTCCATCGAGGCTGTCCTGACTGTCAAGTCCGTATGCGAGGACGTTGTTCCTCCGACCATCGGCTATTCCGACGAGGATCTTGCAGTGCTTAAGGAAAAGGCTGGCGAGATAGATTTCGTTCCGAACACCAAGCGCGAGAAGCCTGTTAATTACGCGGTTTCCAACTCCTTTGCGTTCGGCGGCAACAATGCAAGTATCGTATTTGCAAAGAAGCCCCACGAAATTCCTGACAACACAAACGCTGAGAAGCTCTATATCACCGGTATCGGCGAGGTAGTCGGCAATACGGAGGAAGAAGGCAAGGGTATCCGCGCCGCTATCACCTCCGACGACTACAAGGAGCACGGCATAAAGATGGCGTTCTACCGTAAGCTCGACCGCTTCAGCCAGATCCAGCTGATAAGCGGCATGAGAGCGCTCGCAGACGGCAAAATCACCATCGACGAGAGCAACGAGAACGATATCGGCATAGTTGTCGGCACTTCCGACGGACCCATGACCGAGATCGTAGGCTTCCAGAAAGCGGTAGTAGAGGGCGGCACTGCGAACGGCAGCGCGTTCTCCTTCCCGAATACGGTTTATAATGCCGCAGGTGGTTATTTCAGCATTTTTGCTGGGATCAAGGGCTACAACGTGACTGTTGCGAACAGCGTTCAGGCTGGATTACAGAGCATCTGCTACGCAGCTGACGTGCTCCACAACGGCAGCGAGAACATCATGGTTGCAAGCGGCACCGATGAGAACACCGACGTGGACGCAGAGCTTTACGGCAAGCTTGGTCTGCTGGCTGAAACCAAGCCCTATTCTCTGGATAAGCCCGGATTCGTGCTCGGCGAGGGTTCGGTTTCCCTCATCGTTGAGAAGGCTTCCTCCGCTGAAAAGCGCGGCGCCGAGAAGTACGCCGAGGTAGCCGGCTGCGCAATGGCTCATCACGCTGTTGAGTTCGGCACGGTGAGCGGTTCCGAGGACGCGCTCGCAAAGTCGATCGCGGCTGCGTGCGTTGACGCTGGTATCTCCGTTTCCGACATTGACGCGGTGAGCGGCTTTGCGAACGGCCACAAGACGATAGACGAGCTGGAGCTTTCCACTTATAAGAAAGTATTCGGCAGAGATATCCCTGTTTTCGCAGTAAGGGAGAACATCGGCGAAGCAAGAGCGGCTGCGGGCGCAGAGCAGGCGGCATACGCTGCAAAGCTCCTGGCAGGAAAGCTCGGAAGCACCGCTAAGGCGTACATCAGCGGCAAGGCTGCTGACGTGGACGTTTCCGGATATAAGTATATCCTGGCGGCTGCATGGGGCGCAGGCGGGTCTTACTCCGCAGTAGTGCTCAAGAAAGCGTAATATTTCAAATTCGGAATCCGGAATTCGGAATGCGGAATTATGGTGTCGCTTCGCGACGGATTTTAATTCGCCTGTTATATGCAGGTGCCTGGATTCCGTTCAGAGTTTTAGGGTTCCGAATCGTTTTTAAGGAGGACAAATGGAAAAGGTAGCACTGGTAACCGGCGCTTCCCGCGGGATAGGCAAGGCTTGCGCGCTTCGCCTGGCGGAATGCGGCTACGATATAGTGGTGAATTACAATTCAAACGAGGCAAAGGCGCAGGAGGTAGTTTCCGCAATAGAGGCCCTCGGCCAGAAAGCGGTTGCGATAAAGGCGAACACCGCTGACCTCAAGGAGGTTCAGAACATGTTCCGCGAGGCGCACAAGGCTTTCGGCAGACTTGACGTGCTGGTGAACAACGCAGGCGTCGTAGACGATGCATTCCTGCTGATGATAAACGAGGATTCCCTCTCACGCAGCCTTGATATCAACATCAAGGGATATTTCCACTGCGCACAGCAGGCGGCGCTCAAGATGATGAGCAAGAAGCAGGGCGTTATCATCAACGTGTCCTCCGTAAGCTCCATTCTCGCCGTTGACGGACAGGGCGTTTACAGTGCGACAAAGGGCGCGGTGAACTCCATGACGGCGACCCTCGCAAAGGAACTGGCTCCCCGTGGTATCCGCGTTAACGCAGTAGCTCCGGGATTCATCGAAACCGAAATGCTGGACGCTATCCCCGAGGACAAGAAAGAGGAATATCTCAAGGCTATCCCGATGCACCGCCTGGGAACCGCCGGTGAAGTGGCTGACGTCGTTGCGCAGCTATGCTCTGATTCGTTCGCGTATGTGACCGGTCAGGTCATCGTTCTGGACGGAGGTCTTAGCTTATGATGAATCTGCTTGAAATAAACCAGCGCATCAAACAGCGCCCGCCGTTCCAGATGATAGAGCGCGTTACCGAGCTTGTTCCCAACGAATCCGCAAAGGGTATCAAGTGCGTTTCCGTCAACGAGCCGTACTTCATGGGACACTTCCCCGAGACGCCGATAATGCCCGGCGTGCTGCTCATTGAGAGCGCCGCTCAGCTTTGCAGCCTTGTTATCGCACCGGACGGCGCCGCAGACGATGAAAACAAGCTGTACGTCCTGCTCAAAGTCAAGGACTTCAAGTTTGTACGCCCGGTTATTCCCGGAGACAGGCTGGAGATAGAGGTAAAGGCTACCATGGCTGCCGCCGGAGCCTATGAGTTCTCAGCTGTGATATCCGCTGACGGCGTTGTTAAGGCAAAGGGAAGCATGCTGTTCACCTCAATGGATAAGAGCGCGGTATATGGCTGAACTTAAATTTGACTGGAGCTCCTGCATAGTATCAGGCGGTGCGGAGCTCATTCATCGAGTAGAAGCGGCTCGCGCTGAGTATTCCGGCGTATGCGCGGAATACTTCGACTACCTCGTTTCCAAAGCCGGAAAGTCCGGAGTACACGGCGACCGCTTTGAGGAGAGCGCCTGCGGCTTTCTGCTGCTGGATAACCTCCTGAAAAAGAATGGTATAGACCGCCGTGACCTCTCGATAACCCGCGATAACAACGGCAGACCCTGCATCATCAACCGCAGCGATGTGGATTTCAGCATTTCACATTCAGAGGGGGCGGCTATGTGCTGCCTTGCGACAGGCGCTGACGCGTCTGTGGGCGCGGATATCCAGTATGCGCGCGAATCCAGCGCAGAGCGTATCGAGGAGCACGCGAAAACATTCATGGAGCCGCGGGAGCTGCACAGTCTGCAAAAATGCTCCGCAGCG
>CAKSHG010000162.1 GCA_934456315.1 uncultured Oscillospiraceae bacterium
ACCATGCTGGGAGCGCCCGCAGCCTGTACACCGTAAACCTTGATCTTCGGGTTGAGCTGCTTTATCGTGTAGGCAACGCCGGAGATAAGTCCGCCGCCGCCGATCGGAACAACGACCGCGTCAACGTCAGGAAGCTGCTCCAGAACCTCCAGACCGATGGTGCCCTGACCTGCGATAACGTCCTCGTCATCGAACGGGTGGATAAAGGTGTAGCCCTTTTCATCGCGGAGCTGGAGAGCCTTGGCGTAAGCGTCGTCGTAAACGCCCTCCACCAGGCAGACCTCTGCACCGTAGGACTTGGTAGCCTCTACCTTGGAGATAGGCGCGCCGTCGGGCAGGCAGATAAGGGACTTGATGCCGGCTCTGGACGCAGCCAGCGCAACGCCCTGCGCGTGGTTTCCTGCGGAGCATGCGATAACGCCCTTTGCCTTCTCCGCCTCGCTAAGCTGGGAGATCTTGAAGTACGCGCCGCGTACCTTGAACGAACCGGTCACCTGAAGGTTCTCGGTCTTGAGGTACACATCAGCCTCCTTGTTGATCTTCGGAGCCTTGATGAGGTCGGTTTCTCTGATGACCTCTTTCAGAACGTGGGACGCCTTGTAAACCTTGTCTAATGTAAGCATAAAAATACTCCTCCTGCCGTTCGGCAAATTTTAGTCGGGTGCAGAGGAGCAGCTATTAAAAAATCCCCCTTGTCAGAGCGATAAGAGGGCATAAATATAAGCCAAATCAGCCTCTGTACATCCATCAATGCACTTCCCTTTAACGGTGGAAATCCGTACAATCTTAGTATCCGGAAAGTCAGCCTGACTATACGCCGGAGTTCGGACTGTCTGCTTCGGGCGGATCACACGCGGAAGCTTTACTGCCTTGCACCAGACGGCAGCTCTCTGTAAAAGCGGACTCGACATGTGGCGGAAAACCGCACCCATCAACGCATTTATTGATCTGCTGTACGGAAATATCCGTACAATGAGATTATACACCCCTCCGCATGATTTGTCAAGTGTTTTCTGAAATTTCGGCGAAATATTCCTGCATGGTCAAAAATCCGGGAGGTCGCACACAACGACCTCCCGGAAAAGCTATTCAGTTCACTTCTGCTTTTTTCCGAGCAGAGCCTTCAGCAGGAACAGCAGTCCCAGCATAAGCGCTACAGAAATGCCGAGCACCACGAACACATTCTGGATAAAACCGGATATGAGGTAGCCGACTATGCACACGCCGGCAACGGTCATAGCATACGGCAGCTGCGTTGAAACGTGGTTGACATGGTCGCACTGCGCTCCGGTGGAAGCCATGATAGTGGTATCCGATATCGGCGAGCAGTGGTCGCCGCAGACCGCTCCGGCAAGGCACGCGGAAATGCACACTATGACCATCTGGGGTATCTCGCCGGTTTCAGCGACATTGGCAAGCTCAACGCTGAAAACGCTGGTGACTATCGGAATGAGTATGCCGAACGTTCCCCAGGAAGTACCCGTAGCAAACGCAAGCCCGACTGCAACAACGAACAGGATCACCGGCAGCAGTATGCTGATGGCGGTCGCGCTCTGCACCAGCCCGGAAACGAACGCGCCTGCTTCGAGGTGATTCGTCATAGTCTTGAGCGTCCATGCAAACGTGAGTATCAGTATCGCAGGAACCATCTGCTTGAACCCGGCAGCTACTGAATCCATGCACTCTACAAAGGACAGTACCCTGCGGCACAGGAAGTAGATAATGATAACCACAAGCGCCGCAACGGAGCCGAGCGAAAGTCCATACGCCGCGTCGCAGTTAGCAAATGCTTCGATGAAATTAGTGCCGCTGAAGAAACCTCCTGTGTATATCATTCCGATAACGCAGAGCACGATAAGTATCGCAACGGGAAGTATCAGGTCGATGACCTTTCCGCGGGAATGGGTGGGCTGATCATCGTCCTCGTAGACCTTGTTTCGGGTGGTGAACAGGTCACCGTTACGGGCGTTCAGCTCGTGAGTCCTCATCGGACCGAAATCGAATCCGGTCACGGACAGGAATATAACCATCAGAATGGTGAGCAGCGCGTACAAATTGTACGGAATCGTGCTGATGAACAGGCTTATTCCGTTTACGCCCTCCACCGTTCCGCTTACCGCCGCGGCCCATGAGGATATCGGCGCGATAATGCAGATAGGCGCAGCAGTGGCGTCGATGAGATACGCGAGCTTCGCGCGGGAAACATTGTGCTTGTCCGTTACCGGGCGCATTACCGAGCCAACAGTCAGGCAATTGAAGTAATCGTCAACGAAGATGAGCGCACCCAGCAGGAACGTGGACAGCGCTGCTCCCTGACGGCTCTTGATGTGTGCCGCAGCCCATTCTCCGTAGGCGCGGCTGCCGCCCGCCTTGTTCATGAGCACCACGATAACTCCGAGCACCACCAGGAACACCAGTATTCCCACGTTGTAGGAATCCGCGAGGTTCGCGATAAGACCCTCCTGGATAACGGTAGTGAACATTCCCTCGAAACCGCCTCCGGTGGACACCGCATATACGATCCCTCCGGTGAGGATACCGATGAACAGCGAGGAATAAACCTCCTTGGTGATAAGCGCCAGCCCGATCGCAATGACCGGAGGAAGCAGCGACCACAGCGAGCCTATCGCCTCCGTCATGGGCGCCTGGATACAGCAGCCGATTATGAACAGGACGATAAACACTGCAGTAATTATTTTGCCGACATGTTTTTTCATAAATGAACTCCTTTTTTAGTTTATGTTATTAATATACTATTAAATAGACAAAAAGTCAAGCATTTTATCGCAATTTGTCCGAATCGGAAGAATATTGCGGTTAAATTTGGAACAAATCCCTATAAATTCTGTGCCGCAGCATGTGATATGCTGAATAAAGCAAAGCGTAACAGAATCAGACGCGTGAGTGCGCTCATTTGAACGTGTCGATTTTGTTTTATTCAGCATTTCCCTTGACAATTTCCGCGCAACGTTATATAATATCTAACGGAGAAAAAACAGATAAAACAGAACAGAGAGGAAACACCATGACACAGCACTGGGCAAGCGTCTGGGGCAACGCTATATCGATCGGAGAAAACCGTCCCGAAGGCTACAACCGCAACATCACGTTCCGTTATCCCATCTACTCGCAGTTCGGCGGGACCGCCGTCCGGCTCACATTTGACAACTACTGCGGAACCGAGCCGGTAACTTTCAATAAGGTCACTGCGTTCATCGGCGGGAAGTTCTATCCCGTAACATTCGGCGGGAAGCGCGAAGCGACCGTCGGCGCGGGCGGGAACATCGTTTCTGACGAGCTGCCCTGCGATATCGAACCGCAGAGCCTGATAACCGTCAGCTTCTGGTTCAGGGATTTCACGCTGCTGCGCTCGGCAGTGTTCACCAGCGGTCCGCTCACTGAGGGCTACTACGCTATCGGCGACATGACCGAAACCGAGCTTATTCCCAAGGAAATAGAACGCGGTATCAGCGTGATATACTTCCTTAGCAACGTATCCGTGCTGACCTCGGCGGAGAACCGCACCGTGGTCTGCTACGGCGACTCGATAACCGCGCAGGACTGGCCGGAATACCTCACGCTGCGCTGCAACCGCGAGGAGAAGCTCCGCACTGCAGTGATACGCCGCGCGGCAAGCGGCACCAGAATGCTCCGGGAATACAACTGCATAACCTACGAGTCCTACGGTCTGATGGGAAGCAAGCGCTTTTCCCACGAGGTCCCCACGGACGGCGCAGACACGGTAATAATCCAGCACGGTATCAACGACATAATCCACCCGGTAGGCACGGAGGTCAACCCGTTCCGCCCGATGAGCGACATGCCGACAGCCCGGGAGCTTGCGGACTGCATGAAGTACTACATCAGCAAGGCGCGCAGCTTCGGCTATAAGGTGTACGTCGGAACGCTGCTCCCCATTGAGGGCTGGCGCACCTACGCACCGTTCCGCGAGGAAGTGCGCAGCAAGTTCAACGACTGGATACGTTCCACCGACCTCATCGACGGCTGCATCGACTTCGACAAGGCGCTCGCCGACCCGGAACGCCCCACCAGAATGCTCCCGCAGTTTGACAGCGGCGACCACCTCCACCCAAGCAAAATGGGCTACAAGCAGATGGCGGACATCGTCCCCGGTGAGATACTGAAATAACAATGACCGCTCGGTACAACACCGGGCGGTCCAGACCGTCGAAAAAGTCCCGTTGGGACTTTTCCGCCGAACATCCGCGCCGCGCGCACGGTTTGTCGGCTTTGCCGACAAACCGCACACTTGCGCGGATAGAAGTGTTTTTTGCCCCGGGAAACCCGGGGCAAAAAACGGATTTCAAAAGCCCGCTTCGCGGGCAAATTCGCTTTTTTCGACAAGCTGGACCGCCCGGTACAACACCGGGCGGTCTTACTATCTGTGGTCAATAACGTAATCCCTAAGCCGGAAGAACATTCCCTTTTGCTCCAGGAAGGAATTAACCCTGCCGGTCAGCATTTTCTTTTTCGAGTTAGTCTGGAGTATCCCGCAGGTGAATGCAACTATATTCTCATTCGCCAAAGCCGTTATCAGCAGGTTTATCCCCATGTCAGAGAAGAAATTGCGTTTTCTGGAGACCCCGCCGTTCAGAATCCTCACAGCGCGGCGGGCTATCTTCTGATAATCACCGTCCGAAAGCGAAACGTCGAGCTGTGAAATCTCCGCGCCTGTAATGTCGTCCGTCAGGAAAAGATGGAATATCATCATATCGGTCAGGCCCCGCTGCCTGTCGCGAGGGTCACTGACCCGATCTCCACTCCGGCATTGAGCATGTCTATCTTTCCGTTTATGATCTCAAGAATGGAATCATTGAAGATATCGTCAAACGCAGCCTTGATGAGTTCCTCCTTGATATCGTCCGGGAACGACGACAGGAACTTCACCACCGCGTCAGCGGTCATGCCGCGCAGCGCGCTAAGCTTCGACATAATGTGCGGGTACTTCCCTCCCATTGACGGGCTGCTGCACAGCTTGTCCAGTATCATCGGGTAAAGCCGCTCTATGCAGCGCTCGTAATTCAGCTCGTTCACAGTTATCGCGATGTCAGCTATGACGTCGTTCTGCTTCTTGCTTTCCTTGTCGTTTACGATGGCTCTTGCCTTTATCATGACGTTTTCTCCTTTATCCGTTTTTTT
>CAKSHG010000163.1 GCA_934456315.1 uncultured Oscillospiraceae bacterium
TGTCGAACGCCGGGAGCTTGGTAACGCTGGTGACGTTATCGAAAACTACCTCGACCTTCGACGGCGCGTAATCCGACACGCCGTAGGGTCCGTCGTCCTCGTCGATGAAGCTCATCGGAGTGGTCACGTTGAACGTGGACTTATAGTCGAGCTGTATCTTGATGTAGCTCTTTCCGCCGGAGTTGCCGACCGCCTTGACGTACAGCCTGTTTTCGCCAAGCCCTGTATCGTAGAACGTGGTAACATCAGTGGACTTGTAGCGCCTGCCGGAGGTGCTGATAACGTAGTCGCCGGAAGCGCTCTTGTAGTAATCCAGGCTTCCCGCCGGGAGCTGCGACAGCACGGGACAGGGCGCCGAGCCGGTGGTCTGGCTGTCGTAGATGGTGGTGTAGTTATTCAGGGTCTTTATGTAGGTCGTGTATTCGGAGGTCGTAAGGACCGGAGCTATCGTGCCGACTATCTCGCCGGTGCCCGCGCTGGACTGGTCGACGAATTCCTCGACCACTACGTCCCTTGGAGGCTCCGGCTCGGCGTCGATGGTTATGCTGCCGCCGGTCATGTACTCCTCAATTCCGCGGTATACCGCGTAGTAGCTCGTACTTCCGAGGTACTGCTGCTCGCCGATTATCCCCGCCGGAACGCGGTAATATCCCACGAAACGCGCGTAGTCGGAGTTCGCGTCAAGGTCCTCGCTCGCGCCGGATTTCTCCTTCAGCGTGACAGTCTTGCCGCCGATGACCGCAGTCACCTTCGCGCCGCTGTACGCTACCGCCTCCAGCGTTACCCTGGAGCCGCCCTCGACCACTATGTCCTTGGTCTGCTCGATGGATTTCAGCACGTCCACCTGGCGCTCGATGGAATAGTAGATCTTCTTCCCCTTGTGCTCGATAACAAAGGTGTTCTTGCCGACTTTCAGCTCCTTCTGGAAGTAGAAGTTGCCTGCTTCGTTCAGCTTGACCTTTTCGCCGTCGAACAGCACGTCGAAATTCTCGTCGAACGTTCCCATGAATTTCACGGTGGAATCGTAGGTGACAAAATTCGTGGAGGTCGGCGAGGTCATCTGGAGCGTGTCAAACAGAGTTTCGGTATTTATCTGCTCGTCGAAGTATTTCAGCAGCGTCGTCGTGGAGCCGAGCAGGTCGCTGCGCAGTCCCGCCAGGGAATTGAAGCAGCTGCCGCCGATGTCCGTGTAGTCCTCCATTATCGAGAGCTGCCGCAGGAGCTGGTCCTCATACCAGCCGGCGTACTGACCGATACGCTCGTTGAGGTGAAGCACATACAGTTTCGTGTCAGTTTTCTCCGCAAGGTCGTACCACCAGGAAATCACCTTGTCGAAGTTCAGCGAGGTATCGGAATCGGTACCGTACGCCTTGACCATGATGAAATCCGCGTAGCCGCTGTTAAGGTACGCGCGGGTGTCGCAGAATCCGTCGTAGAGCGCCTGAACGGTGTCCGCAGTCGCGGAGCCATCCTCGTTGGAGGAGCTGTTCGCCCACATGTCGGTTATCTGAAGCCCCACCGCAGTGGTGTTGCTGGTGCGGTGAATGACCTCGGACAGCGTGCGGATAACGAACTCGTTCGTTTCGTAGAGCCAGTTCCGGTAGCCTATACCCGCGCCGCTGTTCATGTATTCCGCGTACATCTCGGGGGTGTCCTGGGTGTAGTAATTCGTCAGGAGAATGCCCTCGCAGGCGTATTTCATCGCGAATTTGTGCGCCGCCGCAGCGAATCCGGATTTCAGCCCGCCGCCCTGTGCGGCGACCTCCTCGATGAGGGAATCCACGTCAAGCTGCACATACGCGTTGAAGCCGTTTTCGTGCGCGGAATCTATCGCCGCGCCGAGCGCTCCCCTGCCGGAATCCATCTCCAGGTCGTAGCACTTTACGCCGTCGTGGTCGGTGTTGAATATCACCGTGTTCATGTCAAATCCGGACAGCTCCTCGAACAGCGCCGGAAGCTCCTCCGCAAGGGACGCGTCCGTCTGCTCGCCGGTGTAGAAATCCACAGTCGGAGTGAGCATCACCGCGCGCATTCCGCTCGGGAGATACACCATGCTCTCCCCGGAAATCAGGTCGGCGGCGCTTTCCGCAAGGCTGTCCTCGTCCGTCAGTATCCCGGCGGAGGGAGCTTCCTCCGTCTGCGGGACCGCAAACGCCGCTCCTGACAGCACTCCCAGCGCCAGGACGGCGCTCATCATGCCTTTAAAAAATCTGTTCATTTTATATCTCCGTTACAAAATTTCCCTTAAAGCTGTAATTTCCTTTTTTACCTGCGCGCTTACCGAGCTTTCCGGCTGGAAAACGCTCCGGTAGCTGTACAGCGCGACTCCGCCGTAGCTGGAGCATTTCTTCGCCGCAGCGGTCTGCCTGGAAATTATGTCGCTGTTGTTTATCCACTCGTATTTCCCCGAGCCTGCCCAGGTGTCCTCGCAGCCCACCTTCGACACGGAAAGCCCCGCGATGAGCGGGATACCGCCCTTCTTCGCGAGTTTGTCCCACTCGTCAAGCGTGGACTGGTAGGGCGCTGCAGAATTCTCAAAGCCGTAGTATATCTGCGGTATCATGATATCCGCGTAGCCAGGCGTGGTGCACCATTTGCGCACGTCCGCGTAAAGCTGATTGTAATTGTTCTCGATACGTCCCTGGGTGCTCACGCTGAATTTCGCGGTGGAATTCGCCGAATGCACTGCGCTGTACAGCCCGCTGACCATGCGGTCGCAGTTGGCGAAGCGGAAGTCCGAAAGGCTGGAATACCCGCTCGCGGAGTACGCCGCAGAGTCAAACGACGCGTCGGTCGTGGGATAGAAGTAGTCGTCGATATGCAGACCGTCCACATCGTAATTCGCGACTATTTCGGCGGCGCCCGCCGCGATTAGGTCGGTGACTTCGCTGTACGCCGGATTAAGGTAGTATGTTCCGTTGACATTCACGGCGTACTTCCCCGCCATTCCGTCGCCCTTTGCGAAAGTATAGACCGGGTAGCTCCCGTAGCTGGAAATATCGGCGGCGCTGCACGCGCGCAGCGGGTTTATCCACGCGTGGAACGATATCCCGCGCTTGTGCGCCTCGGATATCATCACGTCGAGCGGGTCGTAGCCCGGATTCTTTCCTAGAGTCCCGGTGACGTACTTCGACCAGGGGAACAGCTCCGACCTGTAGTACGCGTCGCCGTGCGACCTTACATGGACGTACACCGTGTTTATCCCCAGGTCGGCGCAGTTTTCGTACACCGCCGCGATGTTCTTCCGGAAGCCCTCCTTCGACTGCCCCTGAAGAAGCCCGGCAAGCTCGATGTAGCTTATCCATATCCCCTTTACCTCGCTGTAGTTCAGCGCGGAATAGCTACGGCTACCGAATTCGGACGGAGTGCGCTCCGGCGCGGTCGTTTCCGGCGCCCGGGTGGTCGTGGTCTGCTCCGTTGTTTTTGCGGGGGTCGACGCGGTCGTTTTATCCGCTGCGGTCGTCGCGGTCGTCGGTTTTGTTGCGGTCGTCTGCGGCTTTTCCGTCTGGGGAGGTGGAGTTGTTTGCGCGGACGGTGCGCTCTCCTGCGGTTCGGAGCTTTCCGGGTCGGATTCGATGGGATGCTCCGGTTCGCTCTCCGGCTCGGAGGTCGGCTCCGCAGCAGGCTCGGTGCGGCTCCAGGAGGTTCCGGACGTGGGTTCCACAGTCGGCTCCGGCGCTGTCGCTGCGCTGACCGAATGGTCGGCGAAATCCGCTATGCTTACGCCCTGGGTCCCCTGCGACGCGCAGCCACTAAGCATTGCTGCCGCGAGTACCGCACAGAGTGCTTTTGTTATTTTGTTCATATTTTCCCTCAATACTGCCTTATCTCTGGTTTCTGGCAGTTTATATATACTTATAGATATTATCATTATAGCACTGCTCTTTCCAGTTGTCAATAGCCGGAAATCCGGTCGCGCAAATATTTCCGGTAAAGTGCTATTAATTGTAAACACTCCCCCGAAATACGACGACAATTCCGCAAATCTACTTGTATTCCCGTCAAAAACATGCTATAATGGATACAGCCCATGAAAACCATTACATTCGAAAGGACGACAAAAAATGAACAGACTACTAGCAACAGTACTCGCCGCAGTACTTACACTGACGACCGGCTGCGTGAAAACTCCCGTCACTCCCAGTGAGGTCATCTCCACAGCAGAACAGATAACGCAGACCGCGGAAACCGCGGAAACTCCCGGCGCTTCCGACGAACAGAGCCAGCAGGCAGGATTCACAGTCAGCGGTACGAAGCTGCTGGACGCGAACGGCAACGAATTCATCATGCGCGGGATAAATCACCCGCACTCCTGGTTCACGGCGCAGGACGACACCGCGCTCGAAGCCATCGCGGCGACCGGAGCGAACACCGTCCGGATAGTATGCGGAAGCGGTCAGCAGTACACCCGGGACAGCGTTGAGAGCCTGAACAAGCTCACCGACAAATGCAAGGAGTTGGGAATGATAGCGATTCTCGAGGTCCACGACATCACCGGAAAGGACGACGCTTCCCTGCTGGAAACCGCCGCGGACTACTGGACAGACGTAAAGGACGCGCTCATCGGAAAGGAAAGCTACGTTATCCTCAACATCGCCAACGAGTGGGTCGGCGGCTGGGACGGTCAGACCTGGTGCGACGGTTACACCTCCGTTATCCCGCGGCTGCGTGACGCCGGGATAAAGAACACCATCATGGTGGACGCCGCAGGCTGGGGGCAGTACGGGCAGAGCATAACCGACTTCGGCGAGCAGGTTTTCGCCGCTGACCCGGACGCAAACACGATGTTCTCCGTCCACATGTACGGCACCGCCGGGAAGAACAAGGCGACCATCGCCCGCAACCTCAAGCTTTCCACCGACAAGGGTCTGTGCATGGTAGTCGGCGAATTCGGCTGGAACCACACCGACGGCGACGTTGATGAGGAGTACATTCTCGAATACTGCAACGACAACGGTATCGGCTGGCTCGCCTGGAGCTGGAAAGGCAACGGCGGCGGAGTAGAGTACCTCGACCTCGCGGAGAAATGGGACGGCTCCGTGCTTTCCGACTGGGGCGAAACCGTTGTAAACAGCGAGCTTGGGCTGAAAAACACCTCCGTCAAGTGCAGCATATTCTAAATTCAGAATTCG
>CAKSHG010000164.1 GCA_934456315.1 uncultured Oscillospiraceae bacterium
CAAGGAATATAACTATATCAGGTTTGGCACACAGAGAACAGGATAAAGAATGAGGGGCTGCATTTTGCAGCCCCTCGTTTTTATAGTTCCTCAACAGAAGCTTCAAACCCGAGTGATTTCAGCTGTGAGAGTACGGCGTTGACGGAATCCTTTTTTACAGTACGTTCAGCCGTTATTCTGACATTGCTGTTTCCGGAGCCGTCAAGTCTGCTGCGGAACCAGTTCATGTCCTTTCCGAACCTTGCGAGCCAGTGCTCCGGGTCGCCGTGATTCGACGCATAGCCGCGGGCGCACGCCTCCTTGTGGCTTATAACGTTTTCCAGGCGTATGCCGTAGTTCTGCATGAGCCGCTGACACAGCTTTACGGCAAGGCTGAACGCCTCGTCGAAGTACTTCCTGTCATTGAGCGCGTCCTCGCATATTTCTATCTGGATATACGCCGGAGAGTAGTTGTAGCTGCCCTTTGAGCCGGAGCCGCAGCCCCAGCAGCATATATTCCAGGGGAGCAGCTTAGCCGCTTTCACTTCGCAGTTTTTGTCCTTTCCAATGACCGCATGCGGGCATATATCAGTATTGGGACGGTCGAAGTAATTCCTGTATGGATTCACGCCGCATATATCCGGGGCGTTGACGTAGCGCTTAAGATACGGATTGTTCGCGCCGGTGGAGTGGATTATTATCCCCGCCGGGCTTCCCTGCGGCATGGTGCGCGCAGCACGGAACGCTCCGTTGTTCCGCGCATACGCCTCAAAGGTTATCGCCATCGTCGTCCTCCTTGTGGGAGCTGTCCGCGAGCCCCTCCCCGATGATGTAGCCTACGACTGCCGCTCCGCTAAGGATACAGCCGGACACGGTATCCGCTGTTTCAGAGCTTCCTCCGAACGCCACGACAAGTCCCGCTATGAAACCCGCCAGGGCTACCCAGAGCTTGCGGGAAGTGAGCTTTCGTTTCCAGTCAATCTTCATGATGCTTTTCCTCCTCTTCGATATCGGCGAGCCGATGATTGATGACTTTTATCTGCTCCTCTATCACCGGCATTCTTCTTGCAAAGTTGTTGTGTTCCGCGACGCGGGCTTCAAGCTGCTCCAGACGGTACGCCGTCAGCTTTGAGCTTACCAGGATTCCTCCGAGCGACCCGCCGAGCGTTCCTATCAGCGATACCATCGCGGTAATAATGCTGCTGTCCATTATATGTCCCTCCTTTCCGGCAGTGTTCTGCCTTGAGAGAAGTTTAGCACCCGCCGGACTGCAAATAACTGCAAAAAAACTCCCGCGGAATATTTCCACGGGAGTTACAGACCGTCGAAAAAGTCACTAAAGTGACTTTTCCGCCGAACATCCGCGCCGCGCGCACGGTTTGTCGGCTTTGCCGACAAACCGCACACTTGCGCGGATAGAAGTGTTTTTTGCCCCGGGAAACCCGGGGCAAAAAACGGATTTCAAAAGCCCGCTTCGCGGGCAAATTCGATTTTTTCGACAAGCAGAAACTCCCGCGGAATATTTCCACGGGAGTTCACTGATTAAATTGTATCTGCTTAATCGCAGTAACCGAACGCCATTACGAAGAAAGCCTGTGTGATGCCGCCCTCCATGCGTATCTCAACGGTGTGCTCCGCAGAGGAATCATCATCGATGAGGTAAGCGGTGACGGGATTGTTCCAGCCGTCCGACATATTGGAAACCACGGACTTCACCTTTTCGCCGTCAACGTAGATATCAGCAGTGCCGAACTTTTCGCTGTTGTTCGCCTTGAACACCATCTCGAGAACGCTGCAGTCAACGGTGAACTTCATCGAGCCGCCGTCAGTTCCGCGGTACATCCAGCCGTTGTGGAAGCTGCCGTGGGTGTCGTTCTGCTCGAAGCCGTCAAGCTCTACGCCGTCCATCGTTGCGCTGTCCATGTAGTGCATGTTCATGTACTTTCCGCTGAATACAGGGTCGGGAAGCTCCTTGCTTACTTCGCCGACATTCTCGGAAACAACAGGGAGGACCTTCTGATAGTAGTTGTCAACAAAGTCAGTTATGCACTTATGACCGTAAGCATTGGGGTGGGACTGGTCGTTGGAGTAGTCCTGCCAGGTCATTCTGCCCGCCTCTATCTCCTCGTAAACGCTGTCGTGGACGCTTATCATCGGGAGGTCGTAGTTAGCGCCTATCTTCGACATGTGCTCCTGGCAGGTGTAGCCGCTGTCAAGCACGGTGAACAGCAGGACTACCGCGATATCCTTGTCCTGGGTGAGCAGGGTGCGTACAAGGCTCTCGTAAGCGTTCTTGTAGTCAGCCTCCTGACCGTCGTTTACCGCAAACTCCACGAATACGATATCCGGGTCAGCGGAGAGCACATCGCGCTCCAGACGGAGGTTTCCGAGCAGGGAAGGAGTTCCGCTGATACCTGCGTTGACGCCGGTAACGGTGATATCCGGGAAGTATCCCTGAAGCAGGTCGGTGCAGGTCTTGGCGTAGAACTCTGTGGTTCCCGCGTTGTAGCCCTCGGTGATGGAGCCGCCGATATATGCTACTGTTATATCCTCGCCGTTCTGCGCTTTCTGGAACACGTCAGCCATTCTGGTCATGTTTCCGGTGGAAAGCAGTGAGCGGTCTACCATCTTTTCGTAATCGGTGCGGGTGTCTTCGGCGCCGTTAGCTTCTGCTGTGGAAGCTGCGGAACTGCCGTCGGCAGTTTCCTGCTGTGCGGGCTGTGAGCTTTCAGCGGTCTGCACGGAGGTGTCAGCTACGGAGCTGTCAGCGCTGCTGGCGTTATCGGAGCTTGCTGCGGGAGCATTTCCGCATGCGGTTACAGTAAGCAGCATAGAAACTGCTGCGATTATAGAAATAAATTTTTTCATTTTGTTCTCCTTGAAATTAGTTTACTTTTTCCTAGATGCCTGCGCTGTCGCGGAGTATCTGCGCTATGTGTTCCATGCGGCTTTTGGAAAGTGTTTCTCCGCTGTCGTAGCTTTTCAGGAAGTCAAGCAGCTCGCTGCTTTCGCAGCAGACGTAGTCGTTTTCGCGCAGGGACAGCTTCAGCCTTGCGTTAGGCGAGGAGAAGTACAGCACGGAATCTATCCACACATTCTCTCCGGCGGCATTAAGTATGCTCTTTACGATATCGCGCTGACGGCGCATCTGCTTTATGGGGTTGTCCATCATGGTTTCCGTGACTTTTCCGTCGCGGTAGTGCTTGCGCTGGGTCCACTTGTCGTCCTTCCAGCTTCCGGATATCGTGCCGGAATGGTTCTTGACCTCAATTATGAGCACACCCGCGTGGCACACTATCAGCATATCCAGCTCTGACCGTCCGCGCTTGTAGCGCACCGGCAGGTTATGGAACACGATATTTGTGCCATGGAGCTTTTTGACTGTTCGGAAAAGCCTGCGCTCTCCCTTTACACCGGAATTCAGCACGGCGTAGCACCTCGCAAGAAATGCATATGCGAGGTTGCACAGGAATATCAATATTATGAAAACCGTACCCACTATCGGGGTCTGGTACATCTTCTTCCAGACAAACAGAATGAGCAGCAGCACCGGCATTACCCCCAGGATAACCTGGGCAACGAACAGGGTCTTGACCTTTTTGGTGTTGGCATTGCGCCCTCTGATTATCTTGTTCATTGTCGCTTCATCGCCTCGCTTTGTCGTCTGTCCGGAAGTTATGCGGTTACGCAGTTATACATTGAAACGGAACAGCGTAACATCGCCGTCCTGCATAACGTAATCCTTGCCCTCGAGGCGGACAAGCCCCTTTTCCTTTGCGGCAGCCATGCTTCCGCACTTCATCAGGTCGTCGAAAGCGACTATCTCGGCGCGGATAAAGCCCTTTTCGAAGTCGGTGTGGATCTTTCCGGCAGCCTGGGGAGCCTTTGTGCCGCGGGTGATGGTCCATGCGCGTACTTCCTGCGGACCTGCGGTCAGGTAGGAGATAAGACCAAGCAGGTGGTAGCCGGTCTTGATGATCCTGGCGAGTCCGGAGCTTTCGAGGTGCATATCAGCAAGGAACAGCTCCTTGTCCTCGTCGCTCATGCCGGAAATTTCAGCCTCGATCTGTGCGCAGATGGGGAGGACCTCAGCGTTCTCTTCCTTTGCGATGGCGCAGACTGCCTGATATTCCTTGTTGCTGTTGATATCCCCGGTGAAATCAGCCTCGGAGAGGTTTGCGGCGTAAATTACGGGCTTGTTGGAGAGCAGGGGTGTATCCTTGAGCATTGCACGCTCTTCATCGGTGAAGTCGTAGCTGCGTGCGGATTTGCCGTTTTCAAGGTGAGCCTTCAGTGCCTCGAAGAAATCAACTTCCTTCTGGAGGGACTTGTCGCCCTTGACAGCCTTTTTCGCGCGGTCGATACGGCGGTCGAGTATCTCAAGGTCGGAGAAGATGAGCTCGAGGTTGATGGTTTCGATATCCCTTGCAGCGCCGATGCTGCCGTCAACATGGATTATGTTGTCGTCCTGGAAGCAGCGCACAACGTGAACTATCGCGTCCACCTCGCGTATGTTGGAAAGGAACTTGTTGCCAAGACCTTCGCCCTTGGACGCGCCCTTTACCAGTCCGGCGATGTCCACGAATTCCAGCGTAGCCGGGGTAAACTTCTCGGGATTGTACATCTCGGCGAGTTTGTCCAGGCGCTCGTCCGGAACGGATACGATGCCGACGTTCGGCTCGATGGTGCAGAACGGATAGTTCGCGGATTCTGCTCCCGCGTTTGTCAGTGCGTTGAAAAGGGTGCTCTTGCCGACGTTCGGCAGACCTACCATACCTAATTTCATTCTGGTGTTCTCCTCTGTTTTATGATACGCCGGTCGTGCCGGCAAAAAAATATGTTCCTTATTATTGTAGCACTTTTTTAAATATATTGCAAGCATTATTTAGATATATCAAGAGTTTTGAAGAACAACAGGTGTTGCACAAATTTTAAAAAAAATATTGAAATTTTTTTCAAAATGTGGTATAATTACGTCGAAATCAGTTATTATGGCAGTGCGCTGCCGTGATAATGAAATTTTAGCACTTTTGGAGGCAGAATATGACCATTTCAAAGAAGATCAGTATAATGATCGCCGCATGCACAGTGGCTTCATCAGTGGCTGTCGGTACTTTGTCGCTCATTGATTCCA
>CAKSHG010000165.1 GCA_934456315.1 uncultured Oscillospiraceae bacterium
CTAATCTAAACGTCAAGAAATTGATAAAGACTGTGGGGGAAAACTCTTGTTTTCCCCCACACCCCTTTAGCGCTTTTTTGGCTTTTACTGCGCTAGCGCGCAGAGTATTTCGCCGCATTCGCGGCGAAGCGAGGGCTCTGCCCTCGACCCGCAAGGAGGGACGCGTCCCCCCTTGACTCCCCAATTGGGGGTTGCAGTAAATTTCAAAGCACCTGCAACGTTAAATTATAATTTATTCCGCAACCAAGCTCAACACGGCAGATCAGAACTCCGGCTTATCTTCCTGATTGTTGATCTTCTTGCTTTTCAGTACTGCAAGTGTTAGCATGAACATCATCACCGCGATCACAACAGAAAGCACTATCGCTACGATTATACTTGCCACATTATCAGCCAGTACAAAATCCTCATGGAACATCTCGCCAACGACCAGCGAACGCAGAGTCAGCGGCTGGAACTTCGTGAGGTTGAGCGAAGTCAATATGATGTTTACCAGCGATACGCCTATGTACATGAACACCGTAACGATTCCTGGTCTGCTCGTGAAGAGTCCTATCGACATGTATACTGTAATGAAGAACGCCATATATACAGCGCACATGAGCGCCGCCAGCAGTACCATTCCCACGCTAACCCTGCCGTTTTCGAACAGTACATTGCAAAGCCCTCCGGCAACCAGAGCCGACAGAAAACCGCACGCGAAAACCATTCCGGGATATATCACATATTTCGGGATAAGATAGCTGAACGTATCCAGACCCGCGCAGGACGGGATTATTGTCGCGCGCTTTTTCTGCTCGCCGCCGCAGGGCGACATCAGTATCAGCATGACGACAAGTAATGATGTTGCGCAGAGATCCCCCATAGCTCCGCCAAATACCGAGCCGGCATTTCCCAGCAGCATTCCCATGCTGTTTTCGATATCCACAGAGCCGCTTATTGAGCTGAACATATCTGTGCCGGAAAGGCTGCCGAGCATTGCGTTCATCGCCCATAGCATCAGCGGGTCGGCAAGCGCAAAGGAAAACGTACCTATGATAACTCCCCAGAATCGGAATGTCCTAGAAAACTGGAGCCATTCTTTTTTGAACCCTGCCTTAATTTGCATTTGCGCCCACCACCATTCTGAAAACTTCTTCAAGGCTTGCGGTGCCGATTTTAAAAGTGTCCACCGCCGCACCGTTCTCCGCGAGTAGCTGTATCAGCCTGCGGGAGGTGTCCTCCGCGTTTTCCGTGCCGAAACGGAACTGACCGTTCAGGTCGTTGAATTCCGCACGGGCATAGTCAACCGTCAGCAGCTTTATCTTGAGCTCGTCGGTCAGCCCGCGTACCGAAAGGTTTATCACGTCGCCGCCGTGCTTGCGCAGGATATCCGTAAGGTAGCCCTCCTCGGCGAGCCTGCCGTTCGTCATGATTCCGATACGGTTCGCAACTCGTTCAACGTCCGACAGGATATGCGTTGAAAGCACGATGGTGCTTCCCATGCTCTTGAGCCGCTCGATTATCGAGATGACCTCGGCTCTGCCCTCCGGGTCGAGTGCGGAGGTAGGCTCGTCGAATATCAGCAGCTCCGGATCGCCGATTATCGCTGCACCCATTCCCAGACGCTGCGTCATTCCGCGGGAATAGCCCTTGGCGCGGCGGTCAGCCGCTTTTGTGAGCCCCACGATATCCAGTACCTCGTTGACGCGGTGCTTCACGTCGCCCTGATAATTGGTGCATGCGGCGATGTACTCAAGGTATTCGCGGGAAGTCATATAGCCGTATATCGTCGGGCTTTCCGGGAGGTACCCGACCTTTACCGGCTTTCCGTCGCCGATGATTATCTCACCCTCGTCCTTGGGGATAATGTTCGTGATGATGTTCATCGTGGTGGTCTTTCCGCAGCCGTTGCGCCCGAGGAAGCCGTAGACATCGCCCTTTTCGATATCCATGCTAAGCCCCCTCAGCACGGAGTAGGAGCCGTATTTCTTGTACAGATTACGTATTCTGACCAATTCGTTCACCCTTTCCAGTATATAAATGCGTATATACAGATTTTACATTATTTAAATGCGTTTGTCAATAGCTTTGCCGCAATTCCCACAATGCCTTGAAAACTGTGGCAGAATACAGAAAAACCCCCGCCGGAAACCGACAGGGGAACTTTTCTGTAACCAATAACTTAACGTCAATAAGTTAATTAAACTGCTCTCTGAACCAGACCGGAGCGCAGGCAGCGTGTGCAAGCGTTTACTCTGCAGGGAGTACCGTTCACGATCGCCTTTACCTTCTTGACATTGGGCTTATAGGTTCTGTTGCTGCGTCTGTGGGAGTGGGATACCTTGATACCGAAGGTAACGCTCTTGCCGCAGATCTCACATTTTGCCATTTGAAGCACCTACCTCTCTTGTAGTAGTGAATTTTTCAGTAACGTATAATATTTTATCAGAAAGAACGGAAAAATGCAAGTGTTTATTGACTGTTTCACAAAAATTTGTAAGATATCACAACAGAGCTGCTCCAATATCTCGATATAATCGACATTATAACGAAACTCTCCGTAATGAAGGCTGAACAAATTATACAGTCCGTATTCAAAATTTAAAGGGTAACGAACCCTACCTTTTTCTGTACCTTCTGGATAGTCTTTCTGGAAGCCTTGAACGCCTTTTCTGCGCCCTTCTTCATGCAATCCTCAAGGTAGCCCTTGTCTGCGAAAACGCGCTTGAACTCTGCCTGCATGGGAGCCAGCATGTCTGCGACAGCCTCGCCGACAGCGGTCTTGAAGTCGCCGTAGCCCTTGCCTGCGAACTCTGCCTCTATCTCCTCGAAAGACTTGTTTGTGACCGCAGAGTAGATGGACATGAGGTTGATTATGCCGTCCTTGCCCTCCTTGGCGCATACGACTGTATCGCTGTCGGTGACTGCACGCTTGAACTTGCGGATAATGGTGTCCTTGTCGTCGAGTATCCATACGCTGGCGTTGGGATTCTCATCGGATTTGGACATCTTCTTGATCGGCTCCTGGAGGGACATAACCTTTGCAGTGGTCTTGGTGATGTAGCCGTCAGGCATGGTGAATACATCGCCGTAAATGCCGTTGAAGCGCTGTGCGACATTGCGCGCAAGCTCGAGGTGCTGCTTCTGGTCGATGCCTACCGGGACAAGGTCAGCCTGATACAGCAGGATATCAGCAGCCATCAGAACGGGGTAGGTGAACAGACCGGCGTTGATGTTGTCAGGGTGCTTTGCGGACTTATCCTTGAACTGGGTCATTCTGGAAAGCTCGCCGAACTGGGTATAGCATGAGAGTATCCAGCTAAGTTCTGCGTGGTTGGGGTTGTGACCCTGAACGAACAGTGTGGACTGCTCCGGGTCAAGACCTGCCGCGATGAGCAGCGCATAGCTTTCCTTTATCTGGTTGCGGAGCTTTACGGGATCCTGCCTTACGGTGATGGAATGCAGGTCAGCTATGCCGAAAAAGCAGTTGTAGTCGTTCTGGAGCTTCACCCAGTTGCGCATTGCGCCGAGGTAGTTGCCGAGATGGGGAGTGTTGGTCGGCTGAATGAGGCTCAGCATGTTTTTCTTCTGTTCTTCCATGGTGATTTCCTTTCTCCGGCTTTCGGAAGCCGGAACAAACAAAACTCCGCCCTTGCGGCAGAATTCATCTGCCATAAGGACGGAGTGATAATATCAACACCGCGTTGCCACCTTAATTCACGGGAATGTCCCGCGCTCTCAGCGGATACTTTCATATCCTGGCAATTAACGCTTGCTCCACGTCGCAGAATACTCGGTCAAGCTTCGCGAAAAGCTCTGCTATACCTTTGACTGCGCCCTCTACGGTCCATTTGTATATCCGGCGTTCTGCGGCGTTCCCAGCTGAAATGGCAGTTGCTGCCATAACTCGCCGCTCTCTGTAAGTGCCACGGATATTTTTATCTCCGTATCATCGGTTTCAAGGGCATATTCGTTTGTTATTGTTGTATTTTAGCCGCGATTCCTGCGGTCTTTTCACATTTTATCACAAATCTGCAGATTTGTCAAGGGCTCATTCCACCGGGATACCGGATTCTTCCGTGCTGCTTTCGGCGGTGCTTATCTCCGGCGCGAGCACGTTTATGCGAATCTCGGCGCGGCTGCTTCCGGTTTCGGCGGAGAGCCAGTTTTCAAGCAGCTTCTGTGCGGCTGCGTCCAGGGGCTCGTTGGAGTCCGCGAGCAGCAGCGCGTGTTCGCCGGAGCTGTCGGTGACGCTTCCGCAGCGGATATTTATCAGTTCCGGGAATACCTTGACCGCCTTTGCAGTGACCGCAGCGTAATCCACACTGTTTTTCAGCTCGGAGTTTTCAGTCTGAAGCCCGGAAAGCTCCTGTTCCTTTTCGGAGAGCTGCTGTTCCAGCTCGTTTATGCGGTTCTCCTGGAGGGCTATGGTTATCTTGTCGGTGCTGTCCTCGTCCGTGCCGGCGTCGACTATGCTGTTCTGGGTGACGTTCAGCGTGTAGCCGTCCAGTCCGTATTTCGGCATTTCCTGTTCCAGCATTGAGATGACGTCGTCGGATATGGGCGTGCCTACCAGGGATACGGAGATACAGTGCGCGTTTTTGTCAGTACTGCTTTTAACAAGCGATGTATTCGGGAATACGAACTCGCTGTTGAGATAAGTCGAGATGTTCTTGTCCATTATGGAGCTTACAACGGTGGAAGCTCCGAAGAAAACGCTCGGGACAGCAGCGACTATCGTTATCGCTGCAATGGCGCGGTTTATGACCTTCTGCTTCTTGTCGCTGACGTTGCGGTGGTAGGGCACGCGCAGCATCATCGTGACTATCATCGTTGAAAGGGAGATGAACAGCGTATTAATCAGGAACAAATAAAATGCGCCCAGGAAGAACGACGGCTGCCCCGATGCAATGCCGTAGCCCGCCGTGCAGAGCGGCGGCATGAGCGCTGTCGCGATGGCTACGCCGGGGATAACGTTGCCTTTTTTCTCGCGGGTGTTGCCTATCGCGCCGGCGATTCCGCCGAACAGCGCTATCAATACGTCCCAGATGGTTGGGCTGGTGCGGGCTATCATCTCGGCGGTGGGAGTGTCTATCGGGGTTATCAGGAAGTACA
>CAKSHG010000166.1 GCA_934456315.1 uncultured Oscillospiraceae bacterium
CTTTAATGCGCATCTGGAATGAGGTAGTCGAGGCGGGGCAGGCGTTCCCGCAGGAGGAATTCCTGACGGAGCAGACTGCGGAGGAATTCTTCGCGGCGCAGAGCTTCACCGCCGCAGCCGAGGAAAACGGCGAGGTAGTCGGGCTGTATATCCTCCACCAGAACAATATCGGCAGGTGCGGGCACATTGCCAACGCAAGCTACGCTGTGCGCTCGGATATGCGCGGCAGGCAGGTCGGGCGCAAGCTCGTCAAGGACTGCCTGCACAAGTGCCGGGAGCTTGGATTCCGGGTGCTTCAGTTCAACGCTGTCGTGGCGGACAATACGTCGGCTCTGGCGCTGTACAAGAGCCTGGGGTTTGTTCAGCTGGGGGTTATCCCGGGAGGCTTCCGCAAAAAGGACGGGACTTATGTGGATATAATCCCGCACTACTTCGACGTGACAAAGCTATGATGAAACCATGGTTCTACGATAAGTTCCTGTGTATCGGCGACAAGTGCACCGACAACTGCTGTATAGGCTGGGAGATAGATATCGACAAGCCCGCGATGGAGCGTTTCGCAAAGGTCCCCGGGGAATTCGGCGAGCGGCTGCGCTCTGCGATCCGCAGCGGGGAGCAGTCGCGGCCTACGTTTGCGCTTAGCTCCGGCGACCGCTGCGCGCTGCTGCGGGAGGACGGGCTGTGCGAGCTTATCCTCCACTGCGGGGACGGAATACTATGCGATATCTGCGCGCTCCACCCGAGGTTCTTCAACGAATTCGGGGCAGTGAGGGAAGCAGGGCTGGGGCTTTGCTGCGAGGAGGTCTGCCGGCTGATGTTCAGCAGCTCCGAGTCGCTTTCGTTCACGCTTGACGGGGAGGACAGCGCCGTGCTTTCCGAGGACGACGAGTACACCGCACTTCTCCGAAATGCGCGTGGAATGCTGTTCGCGGCGCTCCAGGACAGGGAAGTCCCAATAACGGAGCGGCTAAGCCGCTGCGCGGAATACGCCTGGCAGATACAGGAGGCGCTGGAGCTTGAGCAGCCCCTGCCGGAAGTCCCGCAGGAATACCCGGATATCTTCACGCCTGATGAGATCTCACGCCTGCTGGATACCCTTTCCGCGATGGAGAGCATAAATTCCGAGTGGTCGGATACGCTCGGGCGGCTGGCAGCGCGTCAGGACGAGCTGCTGGAAAGCCTGCCGGAATTCCTTCGCTCCACCGGGGAGGAATGGCGTTACGAGCACATCGCGGTGTACTTCCTCTATCGGCACTTCACGGACTGCCTGTCCGACGGCGCAGTGTATGCCCGGACGATGGTCGCCTGCTGCTCTGCGGCGGCGGTCATGCTGATGGACTGCATGCGCTGGAAGGACGCCGGGAAGCTCTCCGAATGGGACAGGATACTTGATTTGAAGCTGTACTCAAAACAGGTTGAATACTCCGAGGAAAACACCGGAGAATTCATTTCGGAATATGACTAGGTCACCTCTAAAAGTTCAGCGCCGGTGCTTTCGCATCGGCGCTGAAAGGGTATATCTGAACCAGCCGCTTAATGCCTCCGGCTGCTCATGGGCGCGCCGGGCTGCTGCGCTGGCAGGGACAGCACGCCACCATTGGCGCGGCTGTGGGTTTGGGCTTTAGAGCCTTTGAGCCATACCCTGCCTTATAATATGCCCGGTCATGTTTTAGTGTGAGTGATTTTATTCCGGTATCCCTGCGGACGGTACGGAGCAGTCTGCGGTGCTTTGAGGCGGGCTTACCAGTTCGCCGGTATTCAGCAGATGGAATGCGTAATCGCAGGTGCCTTGGGGCATTTCCACCGTGATACAGCACACTCCGCTTTCCGGAGCAGTTATCGTGTTGCCGGAGTATTCCAGCGGCTCGGTTTCGTCCTCGGAAAGGTATCTTACCGCCGAGGTTATCCGCGCGTTTTCCGGCAGGGCTACTTTCAACGGCTGTCCCGGCTCGGCGGAGGTGGTGCAGAGTTTATTTTCCTGCGCGAGCTGCCAAGGGGTGGCGCAGTCAGCGGCGGCTGTGAGCGCCTCGCCGCCCTCCCCGACTGTCCAGGTGTAGCCGCATTTCGTTATGTGCAAGCCGATGTCGGAGTCGTCGAAGTAGAGATAAAGCTCCGGCGGCTGGGACGGGTCGGTCTGGCTGCGGGTCACGGTGAAGTAATAGTCCGCGGTGCCCTGTCCGAAACTTATCGACACTGCTGCAACTCCGCTGTAGACGTCGTTCGGGAATCTTATCACGCCGTCTGCGGTGTATTGCAGGTCGGAAATTCCGGAATCGTCCAGGGAGTACAGCTTTGCACCGGAAATTTCTTCGCCGCTGCCAAGCTGGAGCTTCGGCTCGTTTTCAGAAACCATGTCAAGGTCGACGACTGCGGTTATCAGACCGTCGGCGTAGCTCCGAAGCGGTCCGGAGCTGCTGAATGTGCTTTCCTCTCCCTGGTATGTCCACTCGTAGGAGCCGAGGGTCATTAAGGCGGCTGCCGCTAATCCGTTGCCGCTGTAGGTGACCAGCATCTGCGGGGGAGTTTCAGGTTCGGTGGGAGCTTCCCGGGTCAGGAATGCAATTTCGTAGGGGTCAAGCGCGATAGCGGGCGTGGAGTCCGTCGGGGTATTGTTGGAAGCGCAGCCGGCTGAAAGGATAATTCCGGCAATCGCCAGGAATGCGATGTACTTTTTCATAGGAAAACCTCCTTTTTATTAGGGAACCTCTAAAACCGGTTTGAAAAGGGAAAATGGGTAGAGTGCGCCGAATGCGATGAAAGCCGACGAAGTAAGGCTGTATGCCTTACGAGGAGGTTTGAAGAAGCAGTCGGTGTGCTATACACATTTTCACTCAAACAAGGTTTTTAGAGGTGACCATTAGTGTTTCATAAGTAATACCGGGAAAGTACCAGAAAGGTTGCAGAAATGACTACAGACGAGATAAGAGCCAGGCTGTTTGCCCTGCAGGACGTAAAATACCGTGATTTTCAGGGCGGGCTTATTCCGGGAAAGGCTCCGGAAAACATGATAGGAGTGCGCACTCCGGAGCTGCGTAAGCTTGCGTGGCAGGTCGGGGCGGACGAGGATTTCCTCGCGGAGCTGCCGCACAAATACTTTGATGAGGATCAGCTGCATGCGTTCATTATTTCCGCGATGAAAGACCGCGAGGAATGCCTGCGCCGGGCGGAGGCATTCCTGCCCTATGTAGACAACTGGGCGACCTGCGACCAGATGTCGCTGAAATGCTTCAAAAAGTCGCCGGAGGAGCTTCTGCCGCACATCAGGCGGTGGATAAATTCAGACCACACCTACACGATACGCTTCGGAGTGGGCTGCCTGATGGAATTTTTCCTGGACGGGAAGTTCAGCCCGGAGTATCCGGAGATGGTCGCGGCACTTCGCAGCGATGAATATTACGTCAACATGATGATAGCGTGGTACTTCGCGACAGCGCTCGCGAAGCAGTACGACGCGGTGATACCGTACATTGAACAGCGCAGGCTCGACCACTGGGTGCACAGGAAAACGATACAGAAAGCTGTTGAGAGCTTCCGCGTGACCGACGAGCACAAGACGTATCTGAATTCGCTGAAATGATGGTATTTTTGCCGGAACGGGGTTGACAAATCCGGTTGGGCGTTGTATAATATATACAGTAAATCAAAAATAATTCTCGTTTTCAGGAGGAATAAAAATGACAGTTACAGAAGATATCCGTTACATCGGCGTAAACGACCACGACGTCGACCTGTTCGAGGGTCAGTATGTAGTTCCGGACGGCATGGCGTACAATTCCTACGTTATTCTTGACGAAAAGGTCGCCGTTATGGACACGGTCGACGGCAGATTCGGCGGCGAATGGCTCGGAAACCTGGAAAAGGAGCTTTCCGGAAGAACTCCGGATTACCTGGTGGTTCAGCACATGGAGCCGGATCATTCTGCGAATATCGCTGTTTTCGCAGAGAAGTACCCTGCGGCTAAGATCGTGGCTTCAAAGCAGGCTTTCGTTATGATGAAGCAGTTTTTCGGCACGGACTATGCTGACAGGCAGGTAGTGGTTGCTGAAAAGGATACGCTGGAGCTTGGAAAGCACACGCTGAATTTCATCGGCGCCCCGATGGTGCACTGGCCGGAGGTCATCATGACCTACGACAGCGCGGACAAGGTTCTGTTCTCTGCGGACGGCTTCGGAAAGTTCGGCGCTTTTGACGCCGAGGGCGACTGGGACTGTGAGGCAAGACGCTACTATTTCGGCATTGTCGGAAAGTACGGCGCGCAGGTGCAGGCGGTCCTGAAAAAGGCGGCTGCGCTTGATATCGCGATGATCTGTCCGCTGCACGGTCCGGTACTGAAAGACGATCTCGGTCATTACATCGCGCAGTACAACACCTGGTCGAGCTACGGCGTTGAGAGCGAGGGCGTGTTCATTGCCTGCGCGAGCGTTTACGGAAACACCAGGAAGGCTGCGGATATCCTTGCGGCGAAGCTCGCGGACAAGGGCGTGCACGTTACGGTCAGCGACCTCGCGCGGGACGACTGGGCGGAGTGCGTCGAGGACGCTTTCCGTTACGGAAAGCTGGTGCTTGCAGCTCCGACCTATAATGCGGACGTATTCCCGGCTATGAAGGAATTCATAAATCACCTCACCGAGCGCAATTACCAGAACCGCACCATTGGTATCATCGAGAACGGTTCCTGGGCTCCGATGGCGGCAAAGGTGATGAAGGGAATGTTCGAGAAGAGCAAGAACATCACATTTACAGAAACCACTGTTACCGTGCGGTCTGCCGTCAATGCGGCAAACGAGCAGCAGCTGGAGGCTCTGGCAGAGGAACTTAAGGGCTGACAGCCGACAGTTGATTTAAAGTTGATTTAAAAGCCGCCCGGTCCCGGGCGGCTTTTTAGTAAACAGAATATTCTTTTTCCCCGGGGTATGACGCCGGGGATGTTTCGGGGATAAAAATAAAAAAACCGCACAGCAATGCGGTTTCTTTATTATATGGTGGAGCAATCCACGCGGCAGACAAACCCGCTTGCCGCGCCGTTTTTAGTAACTTCGTCCACCATATCAAAAGGGATCTCAGTCTTATCCTCCGAAAACCAGCCTGAAAT
>CAKSHG010000167.1 GCA_934456315.1 uncultured Oscillospiraceae bacterium
CTTCCCCGCAGTACTGCAAGACACGAGTGCGATACTGCGCTTTGAAAATGAAAGCTGCGGACTTCCGCAGTGCGTACAAAATTATTTTACCATAAAACGCCGGGTTTTACAAGGGGGCAGGGGGAAGAAAATCCGAAAATATCTTTCCGGCTGTCTTTTTTGCAGAAAAACCGCCGGAAACGCAGCTTTTCACGCTTTCCGGCGGTATTATATATCAGAGCGCCCTTAGCCTTCGGAGGCTTCCGGCTTCTCGCCTTTTTTGTATATCTCGTCCACAGGATTCGCGACGTCGTAGACGTTGTTGATATCGGTGACGTCGATGCGCATATTGAAGTCCATCACTTCTCCGGCGGAGGTCACTACTGTGCCGTCCTCGGTGAAGCTCACCGGATATCCCTGCTGGTCTATCTCAAGCGTTGTGGTGAGTTCCTCGAAGCTCTGGATATCCTCCTGCACGCCTGGCATGGATTCGGAATTCAGCTTCTCCGGGTCGTAGGTGTAGGTGAGGGAGGTGGGACCGTCGTCGCTCTCGATTATCCCGGCGTCACTGACTGCCTCCCCGGCGAGGAAGAATAATCTTCCCTCGGCGTAGGGATAGCGGTAGCCGCGGTTGTACACGTTGTAGATGTAGCTGTCGTCGGACGAGCTTATCACGTTCCATTTTTCGTCGTCGGCGTACTTATAGAAGAACTCCGCTCCGTCGCTGTACGCCTGCTGTTCCTCGCCCTGCCAGCTTGTCCAGCAGCTGAACACCATCTCGTCGTTCACGTTGAAATAGAAGCTGAACCGCATTATTTCCTCGCCGGTCGAGATATCCGTCATGGTGACGCGGGCGCTGTCAACGTTCTGGTACTTATCCCGGGCTGCGGTGAACCTGTCGTAGTACGCCGGAAGCTTTGCGGAGCAGCCGGAGCTGAACGCTGCCGAAACGATGGAAACAGCGGCAAGCGCCGCAGCAATAGTCTTTTTCATAATTCCTCCGAATATTGCGCGTGTAAACGATTTACATCAACTAAACAAATCAGGGCAGAAACCGTCTTGACGGATCCTGCCCCTAAATCCTGAATTATTTGCAGCGAAAACCGCCGCTTATATCTTCCGAGGTGGAATTACTCGGAGAAACCGCTCTCTACGAGCTTAACGAGGCCGTCAACAGCGAGCTGCTCGTCGCTGCCGTCAGCGATGATGCGGATCTTGGCGCCGCCAACGATACCGAGGGAGAGGATACCGAGCAGGGACTTAGCGTTTACTCTGCGCTCTTCCTTCTCTACCCAGATAGAGGACTTGTACTCGTTAGCCTTCTGGATAAAGAATGTAGCGGGTCTTGCGTGAAGACCGACCTGGTTCTTTACTTCAACGTCTTTCATGCACATAGTTTAAAACCTCCTAAAAAATAGTTCTGCCGTAATGCCGGAAGTGAACTTCCGTTGTATTTTCTTTCTTTGTTCTGCACTGCCTTTATCTGCACTGCGGAGGGGGACGCAGCTCTTTGCTGTCTTTCCCTTAACTCTTGGTTATAGTATATCCAAAAAAGAATCTGCCGTCAACAGAAAAATCGAAATTTAACACTTTTAACGCCGAATTTCAGTTTTTTGCAGAATAAATCAAATTCATTTTACCCTGTGATTGTTTATATTACACAAAAAACTTTCAACAAAATAATCAACATAAACATGAGTTTTCAACTGATTGCAGGATTTCTGCATAATTACAGGGTTTTCCGGCAGCATATCCGGGACTTCGGGGTCTGGAACCGCGATCCGGTTTATGTACATTTTACACAAAATTCACCCGAAAATACTCTGCCACCAATTTTTTGCTAATTTTCACACAGCACGCGGCGATTAATATTGAAATCCGTCACGGAATGTGGTATACTATAAAATGTATATGCATATCCAGAATAACGATTTACACATATATAAATATACAAATATAAATATACAAAGCGTATCAGAAAGGACAATAAATGACAAGATTTGAAAATAAGCTATGCCCGGTCTGCCGCAAGCCTTTCACCGCTGACGACGACATAGTGGTCTGCCCGGTCTGCGGAACTCCGCACCACCGAGCCTGCTACAATGCAAAGGGCGGCTGCGGCGTGGAGGACGCGCACGCTTCCGGATTCGTGTGGGAGGGGCACCTCCCGGGCGAGGAGCCGGAGCAGCCCGCAGAGAGCGCCGTCCAGGACGGCAGCGTTGAACCGGGGGAATACAGCGGCGCTGACAGCGACGGATTCGGCGGCGAGCACCACGCGGATTATCCCGGCGGTACTCCCGGAGGATTCAGCGCCTACGGTCCCAACGGCGAGCCGATAGATATCCAGGATTTCCTGGAACAGATCAACCGCCAGACGATGGACGAAACCCGCGGCGAGGACGGCGTCAGCGCAAAGGAGCTTTCCTGCTACGTCGGGAAGTCGGTGATGCACTATTCCCAGGCATTCGCGGCGTTCCGCGCGCCCGCTGCTCCCGGTCAGAGGAAGCGCAGGGCGTTCTTCAACCTCTGCGCGGGGCTTTTTACGCCGGTGCACCAGTTCTACCGCAAGCTTGACGGAATGGGTATAATCCTCGTGCTGATGGAGCTTGCGTATTATGTCCCTACGCTGCTTTCGGTTGCGGGGACGCTAAGCGCATCTGTTATCGGGGCTATACAGCTTGTGACGAGCGGGCTGTACTTTGTGGCTAAGGTGCTGCTGTGCATGTTCGGGGATTACATCTACTACAGGCACTGCGTGAACCGCATAAAGGAGATCCGTGCGCGCTACGACGACGGCAGGGCGGAGGGTTACTACGAAGCCCTTAACGAAAAGGGCAGCCCGTCATGGCTGCGCGCTATCATCGCGATACTTGCAGTCTACCTGCTCCAGTCGGTGCTCCTGCTGTACTTCGTGCGCATGAGTGCAGGCGCTGGCACGCTCATCTGAGAAACCGCCCTGTCGGGCTGAAAAATAACAAAACCAAAAGGAAGAACAACAATATGAAACTGATAATCCAGATACCCTGCTATAACGAGGCAGAAACACTTGATGTAACTATCCGCGACCTCCCGCGCCACATCGACGGCATAGATGAGATAGAGTACCTCATCATCAACGACGGCTCCACTGACCGCACGGTCGAGCGCGCAAAGGAACTGGGCGTACACCACATCGTGAGCTTCGTGCACAACCGCGGACTTGCAAAGGGATTCATGGCGGGAATCGACGCCTGCCTGCGCCTTGGCGCCGACATCATCGTAAACACCGATGCGGATAACCAGTACGCCGGCGCGGACATCGAAAAGCTCGTCCGCCCGCTGCTGGAGGGCAAGGCTACCATGGTCATCGGCAACCGCCGCACTGACTCAATCGAGCACTTCTCCCCGCTGAAGAAGAAGCTCCAGAAGCTCGGCAGCGGCGTCGTCAGAAAGGCGAGCGGCACCGACGTAGTGGACACCACCAGCGGATTCCGCAGCTACACAAGAGAAGCCGCTCTGCGCCTTAATGTGCTTTCCGACTACACCTACACGCTTGAAACGATAATCACCGCCGGCGCAGACCGCACGAAGATAATGTCGGTCGATATCAACACCAATCCGGAGCTGCGCAAGAGTCGCCTGTTCAAGTCCATGTGGGGCTACATCAAGCGCTCCAGCGGCACCATTATCCGCAACTACGTAATGAGAAAGCCGCTCAAGACTTTCCTCGGCATCGCTGCGGTGTTCGTGCTTGCGGCGCTGGTGCTTGCGGTACGGTTCATTGTTTACGCGTGCCTGGGCGAGGGCAGCGGACATATCCAGTCGCTGGTGCTGATGGCTGTGCTGGCTATCGTGGGATTCCAGATAGGTATCTTCGGGCTGGTCGCGGACGCTATCTCCGGCTGCCGCAAGGTCATGGACGAAACGCTGTTCCATGTAAAGCGCATAGAGTACAACAACACCAACTCGAACTACTCTAACTACAATCTTTGCAGCTACACCAAAGAGGAAATCAACAAGAAATGATAAACGCTCTCAAACGTTTCTACAACAGCTTCGGCGACCGCGGCGTGATGATGGTGATATTCACGGTCAGCGTTATCCTGCACTCGGTGCTCGCGATGTACATGGAGCTGCCTGCGGTCAACCCGGACGAGATAGGCACGGCAAGCGTTGCGGCTTTCTATTCCGGGCGGGACTGGTCGGCTCTGATGGGGCAGATATCCTATTATTACGGGTATGTCCAGGCGGTATTCTATGCGCCGCTGTTCCTGTTCATCAGCAACTCGTATGTGCTGTATAAGGCGTGCCTTATCGTGAACGGCATTCTTATGAGCTTCATTCCGGTCATCGCTTACAACATCTCCACGAAGCTCGGAGTCACCAGAGTGTGGCAGAGGCTGACGGCGGCGCTGTGCTGCGGTACCTACATCACATACATAGCCCACTCGAAGTTCATCTGGAATGAAACCATTTGCAGCCTGCTTCCGTGGGTGCTGCTGTGGGTGATGTTCATGTCGATGGACTGCCAGAAGGACGCTCCCCGGGTGATGTGGTCGGCTGCCGCAGGCGTTCTGTGCGCCGTCTGCTATGGAGCTCACTCCAGGCTGCTGGCGGTGGTCATAGCGTTCGTTATGACCGTGCTCATCGCGCGTATCTTCATGAAGCGCAGGATATTCGCGCTGCCGGTATTCTTCCCGGCGCTCGCCCTCGGCTTTGTGGGGGAGCATTTCTGCCGGAAAACCATACAGCAGCTCGTCTGGAACGGCAAGGCGAGCGCAAACACCCTTGAGGGTGAATACACCCGCGTCCTCGGTCTGTTCGAGGAGGGCGGTTTCAACCGCTTCGTATCAACGCTGTTCGGGCATGTCTATACTTTCATGACCTCGACAGCCGGGCTGGGCGCTGTCGCCTGCGTGGTGCTGTTCATGCTGGTGTTCGTCCGTATCCGGGAGTGGAGCCAGAACCGCTCCGGCGAGGTGGTCGACGGCGTAAAGGTGTACGAGCCGACCTCCAAGCACACCTACAGCGCGCAGATGACGATATTCGGAATTTACGCGTTCCTTGCCGTCGGCGGCTCAATGCTGCTGTCGGTGCTGTTCAAGTTCAACTCCGGGCAGCTTTC
>CAKSHG010000168.1 GCA_934456315.1 uncultured Oscillospiraceae bacterium
GGAGCGGATAATGGGAGTCGAACCCACCACCTCAGCTTGGGAAGCTAATGTTTTACCGATAAACTATATCCGCATCTATCGGATATATTATATCATCTTTGGACGGATTTGTCAAGCCCCGGAAGCCGTTCCGGCGGAAATTCCTGCGGAAAATGTCGGAGCGCGCCGTCACCTGCGGAAGTTCCGCGCAGAGTAGCTGCGGGTAAGCTCCAGCACCTTCCCGGAAAGCAGCAGGACTACCGGTAGATTTATCACTGCCATCAGTCCGTTGAACAGGTCTGCTGCTCCCCAGGCGGCGGAAATATCCACAGCCCCTCCCAACGCCGATACCGCCGTAAAAACCACAAGGTACGGCACCCGCGAACGCCTCCCGAACAGGTACTCCGCCGCGCCGCTCCCGAAACAGCTCCAGCCTATCACCGTCGTAAACGCGAACAGTACTACCGCTCCGCTGATGAGCTTCCCCGCTGCACCACCGAATACCGTTGAAAACGCCGCCGTAACCAGCTCCGAACCGTCCACCGCTTCAATGAGAACGTCGGTTATCCTGCCGTTTTCCACTACCCCGGTGACCTTCATCAGATTTGTGCAGGTGATCCCTCCACTGCCCACCGGCGCGCTGAACCATTCCCCGTCCGAAGTCCGGAATCTTCTCATTTCCCCGCTGCCGGATATCAGCAGCTCCGCGCCGTCGTTGATCAGCCCCTCCTGCTCCGTCAGCCGGAAGTACTGCGGCTGCGCAGTGATGTTCCGGAATACTTCATCGGCAGGCTCCGCTCGGCAGGGACAGCACAGCAGCACCAGGGCAGTCATCGAACACATTATTATCGTGCTGAAGAATACCTCGACTATGCTCCACATTCCCAGTACGCAGGGCTCCCTTTCCTCCGACGAGGCATGCGCCGACGGCGACGACCCCAGTCCCGCTTCGTTCGAGAATACCCCGCGGCGTATGCCCATTCCTACAGCCTGCCGTACCATGTACCCGCTGACCCCTGCCGCCGCCTGCCCGATCCCGAACGCTCCACGGAATATCTCCCCGAAAACTGCGGGAAGCTTCGGGAGATTCGCCCCTATCAACATAAGCGAACCTACGATGTACAGCCCCGACATTACGGGTATCAGCTTCTCGGAAACCTTAGCCGTGCGCTTCACCCCGCCGAATATGATCAGCCCGGAACACCCCGCAAGTACCAGCCCGGATATCCATGCCGGGAACCCGAACCCGGAATTCAGCGCCAGCGCCGCCGAATTTATCTGCACGATGTTTCCCATTCCGAACGAGGCAAGTACACACGCTCCCGCAAAGACCGCCGCCAGCGGCTTTGCAATGCGGTCTGTGCGTCGGCGCTCCGCAAGCCCGTACCTTATGTAGTACATCGCGCCGCCGTTCCACTCGCTCCCGTTTTTGCGGCGATAATACCCTCCCAGCACGTTCTCGGCGTAACCGGTCATGGTTCCAAGCAGCGCCGTCACCCACATCCAGAACACTGCTCCCGCGCCGCCCGCAGTGAGCGCCGTCGCAACTCCCACGATGTTCCCGGTCCCAAGGGTCGCGGCAAGCGACGACGCCATCGCCTGGAACGGCGTGACCCCTCCGCCCGGTGCGCTCCTGCCGTTTCTCGAAAAAACCGTGGAGCTAAGGCAGTGAATTCCACGCCGGAACTGAAATCCTCCCGTCCGCACCGTGAAATATCCCCCGGAGAACACCAGCGCCGCCAGCGTAGGTATCCCCCATAATATTGAGTTCGCGCCATTTATCAACCATGAAACGACATTCATTCAAGCCTCCCGATTTCTTATATATCTGACAAGCCTGCTATGATGTTATTCCTCATTTTATCATTTTATGAGAATTTAAATTCTCATCTTTGCCACGAAATGTGCATTTGCAGATTTTTTTCTTAGAATTTATATTCCATTTACGACAAATCTGTGATATAATAAATTATGTTTAGATGTTAATTAAAAGCCGGAGGCAGTTTTCATGGAATTCCGATACAAGATTCTTGTAATAGATGACGACAGCAGCATCACCTTTTACATAAGGTCTGTTCTGGAGGGACAGGGCTATGATGTCATAGTTGCTGAAAACGGCAGAGATTCTGAAATGTTTGCAAGCTCGCACTGCCCTGACGTTATCCTGCTTGACCTTGGGCTGCCGGATATGGACGGCGTTGCAGTGCTGAAAAAAATACGCAGCTGGTCGTCTGTTCCGGTCATCGTCGTGTCCTCGCGCCAGCATGAGGACGACAAGGTCCGCGCACTGGAAAACGGCGCCGACGACTACGTCCAGAAGCCGTTCAGCACACAGGAGCTTCTCGCGCGCATAAGGGTCGCGCTGCGGCACTCCAAGAACAGCGGTACTAATCCGGAGATAGCAAAAAGCTCCCGCTTTGAGGTCGGCAACCTTGTGATAGACTACGCGAAATGCAAGGTTTTCGTCGAGGGAAAAGATGTCGAGCTGACGCAGAACGAGTTCCGCCTTGTGGCGCTGCTCGGGCAGTACGCCGGGTCAGTACTCTCCTACTCCGACATCATCAAGCGCATGTGGGGTCCCAACGCAAAGCAGGACAACCAGATACTGCGCGTAAACATGGCGAATATCCGCCGGAAGATAGAGAAGGATCCCGCGCACCCGCGCTACATCTTCACCGAAACCGGCATAGGCTACCGCATGGCGGACAAATGACCGCCTGCCTGGCAAGTACTGAAGTTCCTCATGGAACACAGACATACGGGGAATGACGTCCTCCCCGCGGGCAAACGCCCCGAACCGCCTTTATGGGCTGATGGCATCTGCAAATACACACAGCCGGGAGCTTTCCGGCGCGTTCGTTGTATCTGCGGAGCCGTCAGCCCTTTTCGTTTCCGCATTACAAGCCGCAGCGCCGCCCCGGCAGGGAGGGTTTTATGTTACTTAGTATCGCACTTATCCTTATCTTCGGGCTGCTGCTCGGAGAGCTCGCCGGGCTGCTGCGGCTGCCAAAGCTGACCGGAATGATAGCCGCAGGCATACTGCTGGGTTCCCTGGGCTGGCTCGACACGTCGCTGCTCGGCATCTCCGCCGACCTGCGGAAGATAGCGCTCATAATTATCCTGACCCGCGCCGGGCTGAATCTTGAGCTGTCCGACCTGAAGAAGTGCGGCAGACCGGCTCTGCTGCTTAGCTTCGTTCCCGCTGCCTGCGAGATATTCGGGGTCACCCTGCTCGCGCAGCTGCTTCTTGGGCTGGATATCGCGGAGGCGGCAACGATGGGCTCGGTGCTCGCAGCAGTTTCCCCCGCAGTCATCGTCCCGAAAATGCTAAGGCTTATGGAGGAAAAGCGCGGCACCGGAAAGCAGATACCCCAGATGATACTGGCGGGAGCTTCGATGGACGATGTGTTCGTCATCGTGATGTTCTCGGTATTTTCCGGGCTGTGCGCCGGGGGCGAGGCGTCCGTGATGTCCATCGTCAACATTCCGGTTTCGATCGTGCTCGGAGCCGCCGGGGGAGCCGTCTGCGGCGTCCTGATGGCGCTGCTGTTCCGGAGGTTTCACATGCGCGACAGCGTTAAGGTCATACTGGTGATGAGCCTTGCTTTCCTGCTGGTGACCCTGGAGGACGCGCTGCCGGATTTCATCGGGTTCTCCGGACTGGTGGCTGTCATGACAGCAGGTATCGCTATCCGCTGGCGCGAGCCGGAACGCGCGGTGCGTATCTCCGCAAAATACTCTAAGCTCTGGACCGCTGCGGAGCTTATGCTGTTCGTACTGGTCGGCGCGGAGGTAGACCTCGGCTCCATCGGCGGGATATGGCTGCCGGTTCTGGGAGTTATCCTAGGGGCGCTGGTGTTCCGCTGCTGCGGAGTGTTCCTCTGCCTGCTGAAAACCAGGCTCGACCTGCGCGAACGACTGTTCTGCATGCTGGCGTACACTCCCAAGGCGACCGTTCAGGCGGCTATCGGCGGTGTTCCCCTCGCAATGGGACTCGCCTGCGGGAACGTGATACTTTCCGGCGCAGTCCTCGCGATACTAGTCACCGCAACAGCAGGAGCGTTCCTTATAGACCTCACCGCGCCGCGTCTGCTGAAAAATGAGGAGCCGTGACCGGCTTCCCTGCCGTATCAGAAAATACAAAGATCCCGCAGCCGTTAAGACTGCGGGATCGCTTATTTATGCATGTTTTCAGAGCTGGATAGTATCCTGGTCGCGCAGCGTGAACGCGCCTACCAGGTTCTTCATCGTCGTCGCCTGTGCGGAAAGCTCCTCGGAAGCCGCAGCGGATTCCTCCGCAGTTGCGGAGTTCGTCTGGACTACGTTGGATATCTGGTCGATTCCGATGGAGATCTGCTTGATGGAATCCGCAGCCTCCCTTGTGGAAGCGGAGATCTTGTTGTTGAGCTCTGCGACCGTTGCGGCGGACTCGACTACGCCGTTCATCATTCCGGCGGTTTCGTTCACGAGGGCACTGCCGTTCTCGATTGCGGTAACTGTTCCCTCGATCATGTTCGTGGTGTTCTGCGCAGCTTCAGCAGACTTCGCAGCAAGGTTGCGTACCTCGTCCGCTACTACAGCAAAGCCCTTTCCTGCCTCGCCGGCGCGCGCAGCCTCGATCGCGGCGTTGAGCGCAAGTATGTTGGTCTGGAATGCGATATCCTCGATGGTCTTGATGATATTCTTGGTTTCTGCGGAGGAAGTCTTGATCTCCTCCATCGCGGTGATGAGGTTCTCCATCTTCTCGGAAGCGCTGCCGAGCTTTTCGCCTGCTTCCGCAGTGTTCCTGCTTGCCTCGTCTGCGTCCTTCGCATTTTCGTGTATCATATCGGCTACCACGCTGATGGTCGCCGCAAGCTCCTCAACAGAGGACGCCTGCTCCGTTGCGCCCTGGGACAGCGCCTGCGCTCCTGCGGAAACCTGGTCGGAGCCAGCCGCTACCTGGTCGGACGCGGTGCTTATCTCCGCCATTGTCGCGCTAAGCTTGTGGTTGATATCGCGAACATAGTGCAGCAGCTTCTCGCAGTCGCCGACATAGTATTTCTCGTTCTCTGCGGTATGGACGTTCAGGTTGCCCGTGGACATCGCCT
>CAKSHG010000169.1 GCA_934456315.1 uncultured Oscillospiraceae bacterium
TAACTTAACGAAAGAATGTTTACATGAACAAATACCAGACGCTGGCAACCAACACGATAACCCTGGCGATCGGGCAGTTCGGCTCGAAGTTACTTGTGTACTTCATGCTGCGCAACTACACGGCGTGGCTGGGCGCGGAGGGATTCGGCGATGTCAACAACATCATCAACGCCTCGGCACTGCTGATATCGGTGGTGACGCTCTCCATCAATGAGGGCGTGCTTCGCTATACCCTGGACGACACCATAAAGAAGAAAGCGCACGTCCTCTCTATAGGAATAAATGTTGCCGTCATCGGTATTCTGATCTTCACGGCGTTCATTCCGCTGATAGGCATGATAGACATGCTGAAAGGCTACCAGTGGCTGATATACATGTACGTCGCCACCGGAAGTATCAAGGGTATCTGCGCCATCTACGTCAGGGCGCGCGGCAGGGTAAGGCTTTACGCCCTCGACGGCATTCTGACCACCTGTTCGGTAATCGTGCTTAACCTCTTGCTTCTCGGCGTATTGCATATGGGCGTCGTGGGCTACGTCCTGTCTGTTTCGCTTGCTGACCTGATATCCATAGTGTTCCTGACATGCCGCGCACACCTGCTCAAGCAGTACCGCCCACTCGGCAACGACCGCGAGCTTGCAAAGGGCATGATACAGTACAGTATCCCGCTGATGCCCACAACCATCATGTGGTGGATAATCAACGTTTCGGATACGTTCATGGTAACGGCTATCCACGGCAGCGCCGCCAACGGCGTCTACTCATTCGCGTTCAAGTTCCCGAACCTTGCCGCCCTGGTGGTCGGGATATTCTCCCAGGCATGGCACATGTCCGCGATAACCGAGCGTAATTCCCGCAAGATAAGCGAATTTTACTCCAACGTGTTCGGCATGATGCAGACCGTCATGTACATAACCGCCTCCGGCATTCTGCTGGTCCTGCGCCCGATAATCATGCCGTTCTTCGGCGCAAAGGGCTTCGAGGGCGCGTATATGTACGTTCCGTTCCTTGTGATGGCGGTGATATTCCAGAGCTTCTGCAACTTTCTTAGCTCCATTTACGAAGCGAAGAACAAGACATCGCATTCCCTTGTCACCAGTATCGTCGGCGCAGTCACCAACGTTGTGCTGAACCTTATCCTGCTGAACTCCCCGCTGGGCGTTATGGGCGCGGCAATCGCAACTCTGGCATGCTATCTGCTGGTTTACATTATCCGCGTCATCGACACACGGAAGTTCCTGGTTGTCAGCGTGGATTACCTCAAGATGGCGGTAAACCTCATGATAATCGCCTCGATGTCCGTGTGCGTCATGACGCTCGACAACGGACCGCTGCTGCACTGCCTCAATTCAGTGCTGTTCGTGTTCCTCTGCGCCATCAACTTCCAAACCGCCGCAAAGGCTGTCAAGCTGTTCATCAGGCGCCGCACCGGCAAGGGCGGCAACCCCGAGGACGGCGCGGAGAAATAAAAAGCGGACACCTTACGATGTCCGCCGTATGTATGAATCCAGTATCCGCTTCACATGAGCTTGTTCAGGGTCTTTTCGGAGCTGTTCACGATGGAGAGCAGCGCCGCTGCCTGCTTGGAGTATTCCTGCTCCAGCCGCGCGGTGGTTATCTTCTCGTCCTCGGAGCCGCCCGCAGAACCCGCCGCTTTCGCGTGGATATCCTCGATGGATAACGCTGCGGAGGTCAGCCCTGCGACTTTCTCTTCCGGAACACTGAACGCATGCTCGTCATTGGCTCTCCCCGCACTGTGTATCATTCTGAAGCAGCGGTACACTGCAAGCGAGAGGTAGGAATAGACCGCCTTGGAAAGCTCGGAGTTCTTCGCCTTTATCAGCAGCGAGAACAGTATCTCGATGGAGTTCGTCAGCAGCTTCTTCTGGAAGAATACCGACAGCCCGGAGGGCGCTCCGTCATACTTCTCGGCGTCGGTGCTCTCGGGAAGCTCCTGCTCCGTCAGGGACGCGCCGCTGCTCATCGGCGAGCGGCCGAGCAGGTAGTCTACTGAAACATTATAGTAATCCGCAGCGCGCACCAGGAAATCAAGTCCGCATTCGCGCTTGCCGTTTTCGTAATGCGAAAGCAGCGCCTGGGTGACGTCAAGGTCAGCCGCAGCCTGTTTCTGGCTAAGACCCCGTTCCTTACGCAGAAGCGTCATGATACGGGGGAAGTCTTTATTCATACATTTTCTCCTTAGTGTTATTTTCCCCATGGTTATTTAATTTTATTTATAATACCATATTGTATATTATAAACTGGATATTCCGATTTGTAAAGTGTCATATTTCACAAAAAAACGACAGTACCATAGGGCATTATCTATAACAGTTATGCGTTTTCCGAGGGTTTCAGACAACGTTTTCGGAACCTATGCTGTATATTGTGACCGGCAAACAAATTCACCACAAGTCAAAAGCAACCAATAATACGAAAGGTAATACAAGCAATGAAAAATTACTATCTGTATCTGATCCGTCACGGAATAACCGAGGGTAATCTTGACGGGAAGTACATCGGGCAGACCGACCTCGCTCTCTGCCCGCAGGGCGAGCAGCAGATCAGGGAGCTGGTCAGGGCGAAGGTCTACCCCGGCGTCCAGAAAGTCTACACCTCCCCGCTCACGCGATGCGTTGAAACTGCGGAGCTTATCTACCCGGATATCCAGCTCTCCAAGGTCGACGAGATAGCTGAAATGGACTTCGGAAAATTCGAGGGAAAGACCCAGAAGGAGCTTGAAAATCTTCCGGAATACACCGAGTGGCTCAAGGGAGGTCCCGACGCATGTCCTCCCGAGGGAGAGAAGTTCGGGGATTTCTCGCTGCGCTGCATAAGTGGTCTGGATATAATCTTCCGCGATATGATGAAGAAGGATATCAGCCGCGCTGCGGTGGTCACGCACGGCGGCGTTATCACGAACCTGCTCGCCGGATTCGGGCTTCCCAAGGGACACCCGTCCGATTACATGTGCGGCCCCGGCGAGGGATTCGAGATACTTCTGTCCACATTCCTGTGGCAGAAAGGACCGGTATTTGAAATCAGCGGCAGGCTGTTTTAACATAAGACAACAGGAGGAATCATGACAGTACAGGACTTACAGACGAAGCTCTTTGAGCTTGACGTGCCGCATTATTACTACAACATCTGTGGCAGCGGCGATGACGATGACCAGCGCATATGCCTGATAAACGAGGACGGAAAGTGGCTGGTATACTACAGCGAGGACGGCGACCGAATCGACATGAACGAATACGCGGACGAGGCGCTGGCGTGCGAGGACTGCCTTTCCAGGCTTTCGAACTGATGAGGGCGTATTTTAAAGCGGCAACGGCTTTACTCTGCGCGGCAGCGCTTCTGACCGGGTGCTCTAAACCTGCGGAGCCTTCGGAGCCGCTGGTGGTCGACCTCGCCCCGGAATCAGAGCCGGGGACGGTAACTCCCCCCTTCTGGGTGGTCGAGGACGCGCAGACCGGCGCACAGGTATTCCTGCTTGGAAGCATGCACGCGGGCACGGAGGATACAAAATATCCGGAATACGTCCTGGAAGCGTACCGCAGCAGCTCCTATATCGCGCCGGAGCTGGACACTGTCGCGTTTGAGGGCGACAACCGCCTGATGGCGGAATGCGCGGGATATCTCCGTATGGAAAGCGGTACCACAGCCGACATTATACCGCAGCACGACGAGGCGGTTGATTATTTCAGGAAGCTTGGCATATACAATGAAGCCCTGGAGAGCATGAAGCCTTTCTACTGGACTTCCCTGTTCAGCTCGGTGGTGCTAAGCAGAAGCGGATTGCAGACAGAATACGGCACGGAAAACGCGTTCCTGAAGATGGCTCACCGCGACCGTAAGGAAATTCGCGAGATAGAGGGCGCAGTTTCGCAGTACAAAATGATGGGAAGCGTCCCGGAAAGCGTGCAGACCGACCTGCTGGGCGAGTGTATCGGCGATGATAAGCTTAACGAACAGGTAAGCTCCACGCAGGAGCTTTTCGACGCCTGGAGCAGCTTTGACGACGGGTATTTCAGCGATCTGGAGGTCTACGACCCGGAGAAGGTCGGCAGCGCCGAGGACTGGCAGGCTTACTATAATATGATGTACGCCGACAGACAGCAGCAGATGGCGGATTTCGTCCTGGACGCGCTCGGAAACGGCGACAGGGCTTTCGTGTTCGTAGGGACAATGCATTTCTATGCGGAGCCGTCGATAATCGACCTGCTAGGGGAAGCCGGGTACACGGTCAGCGCGATACGTCCGCAGGGCGCGGAACAGTCCGGGGAAGCTCCGGCGGCATGACATAATCTCCGGGCGGCGCGAATATAATTCAGCATAACACGGCAGCGAACGTGAAAGGAGCCGCAATGCTGAAAAACCTGATGAACCGCCGCCCGACCGCCGAGGAATCCCGCGCCCGGGCTTTCAAAAAGGAATACGACGAACTAAAGGACAGGCTGGACTGTATCCGCACGAATTTCGACAATGTGAGCGCCGATTCGGACATCGACGCGCTCATCTTCGAGGAAAACGCGGTGCTGTGCCGAATTTCCGCGCTTTACAGGCAGGCGCGGGAAAACGGCATACGCCTGGAATTCCCCGATAAATACCCGCGTAAATGACCCGCCGAAAAATTTCCTCGAAAAATACTGAATTTTTTTAAAAAAGCTATTGACAAATCAGCTTGCCTGTGGTATAATAACATAGTCGTTGAGAGCTAAGAACTCCGAAAGAAAGCGAAAGCTTGATAATGTGAGTTTTTAGGAGCTCGGCGGGAATATATGCGGGTGTGCTGGAACTGGCAGACAGGCACGTTTGAGGTGCGTGTGTTGTATGACATACGGGTTCAAGTCCCGTCACCCGCACCAGATAAGACCATGTTTTTAACGTGGTCTTATTTTTTTGCTGCAAATGATGCAACAATAGAAATGGCGGAAGTTCATCTTCCGCCATTTCTGCTTGTCGAAAAAGTATCTATCCCAGGCTGCCGAGAAAGGTGCAGATGCTAGGAACCCGCATGACGGCTAGGCT
>CAKSHG010000170.1 GCA_934456315.1 uncultured Oscillospiraceae bacterium
TTTTTTCGGGATGCAGCCTTTTCTTTTGTTTTTTTACAGCGCCTGCGATGTCAACAAAACAGTGGTCTGCGGCGTTCGCCGGCGCAGTTCTTTGCGCAGGCGCGCTTATGTAGAGAGCCTGATTTAACAGCATAAACAGAAATGGGCGTACTTAGCGTTGCACCCATTTTCTAATTTTAGCACTTATTCCGGAAGCTATTGACTGCTTAGATAACATATGCTGCGTTTCATTTTCTTACATTCAGGAAGAAAAAGGCGACAATTAAGCTGATTTTATTGACTTTATTACTCACTTTCCGTATAATATTAAATAAGAAAGATTTGTAATATGTTTACATTTCGGAGGAGAACAAATGAAAATAAGAACATACATATCAAAAGCGCTGTCGCTGCTTACTTCGGCGGCGATAGCTGTAGGCTGCATTCCTGCGCTGGAGCTTCCGGCTGCCGCGGAAAGCCCGGATACCAGCCAGGTATCGCTGTCAAAAAACCAGAAAACATACGGTGACGGCTGGTTCTGGAACGGCGAAAGCCTGCTGATTTACGGCGCGAGCTTTGACGTGCCGGAGAATACCGCTTATTTCGGGGAGTTCAAAGGATTCGCTGCAGGCGATACGATCAAGGTGCTTGTTGAGGGACTGAATGAGATAACCCTCGCAGACGGCGCAGTATTCGTTGATTCGGACCAAAATCCGATCAGCGTTGACGGATCCAGCTACATGAAAGTTTCCGGAAGCGGCGTGCTGTTTTCCGGCGCTGACGCGGACTACTTCGGCGGAGTTATCGACGCACAGGGCGCGGTCACGCTGTTTGACGCGCCGAGTCTTGCGGTAGAGGGCGGTAAGGTACTCGCGCCGGACGGCGCTGTGATTTCGCTCGACGGAGGTAAGGCGTCTTCACTCGACATAAAAAACGCGAATGTAAAGGCTAAGTCGTATGGCGCAGATGTGATCTCCGGTTCAAAGTCCCATCTGGAATTTCCGGAGGGGTGCGGAGAGACTACAGATCTGAAGCTGAACACCTGCACCGCAGTTATTAACGGGACTGGTTTTACAACTAATTTTGAATTCAGCAAGTCGGTCGTGATTTTCCCGAAAGCCGCTGCTGCGGACGATCTCAGAGTTGTTTCAGACTACAGCAGCTATGATACCGGCAAAGGCGGCACTGTATTCTGCAACGAATTTGTGACCAGCTCCAGCTACTACGTCGACGACAGGGGTCTGGGAGTGCTCTCCGAAGGCGACCACAGAGGAATGTACTATGACGGCAATCAGCCGCTTATTGTCCGCGACGGTGTGACAGTATCCGAGGCAAACTATATCACCTCTCCGAACACAATCGTGTTTGCTGCCGGAAGCATGAGCGCATATTATTCTTATTCGGCGAAAATCAATTACGATGACCATGCCGTAGTGTACGCTCCGATCAAGCGCGCCCCCACCAAACCTGTACTTTTGGAGCCGACAAATATAAATGACGCGGTGATCACCGCGATATCCACCGGCAAGGGTGTGAATGGCGTTTTTTTTCACAACAACGCCATTTCATTATATAATGTAAATATGAGCGGGTCATCGCTGTTCGCTGGCACCACGACAGAGTATAATAGGATCGGTGTATGTTTTGCAGGCAGCAAGGATACCTCGACCAGCAATGACTGCACATTCATTGCTATCGGAGATATTAGTATCGGAATAATTTTTAGTATCCTCAATAATTCCCTTGAAAAGTTTTCGGGTATTGCCATAGCGAGCGGCAGGTTTGAAGCGGGACCCAGTTTGTTGGACGGCAGGGTAACTTGCGACTGCTCATCGTATGCTTATCATATGGTGATCGATGGAAAGGTTACGGAAACAAATGCCGTCTCGAAGTCTTCTGAAGTGAGTTTACAGGTCAGAAACGGCAGCTTCTGGTGCGGTGTAGTTGGTACCAGACTGACCACTACTACTAAAGATCCAGATGAAAAGCTTTTGGCCCACCCTGACGCCATAGATACAACATATATCTATGCTGCACTGAAAGGAACTGACAAGTATTACGAGTATACCCAGCTTGCGCGGAACGAGGATAACAAGATCTATATAGGCAGGCAGATATATGAACCGTATATCAATGTTGTTGAACCAGAGAATAAGACGCTGACCCGCGGCGGCACGACAGAAATTGCATATGTCACATACGGGTGTACTGATCCGGTTCTCGAATGGGTGAACGCTGACGGCAAAGTTATCTCCGCCCCCGATGGCATAACAGCTTCGCTGGGTGACACTTCCATTGACAGAAAGGTGAGCATAACCACTCATTATGATGTGCCTGAGAAAACGGTGCGCTTCCGGATAAGGAGCAAAGACGGAAATAATATCGTATCAAATGTCCTTGAACTCACCACGGGGAAATATAATTTTATGATGGATTTCCGGAACAGCAAATACAGAAAAATATGGAAGTTCGGTGTTGAGGTCACCGACCCCGCCAATAATTACGCTGGCACAAAATGGAGATGGTACGGCAAGGACACTACAGAAAACGGAGTTTCCTATAAGGCGAAAACGCTGGTGCTGGAGGACGGCTTCAGCCATGTGACTGACTCCGATACTTACCGCGTCGGTATTGCCCTGCCGGACGGAGCAACGCTCATCGTCGCAGGCGACTGCGAGGTACAGGCGTTTACCAAGCCAATTAAATGCGAAGGTTCGCTGACAGTGATAAATTCCGGCGACAAACGAAATACCATATCGCTGTTTTTTGCTCACGATACGTTTCAGGAGCCTCCTGCTGGCAGCTCTGACTGCGATATGTTTCAATATCATATGTTTGCGGGTTGCATTGAAGCCGCCGGAGACCTCTCTGTAACCGGCTGCGACATAAAATCCAATGTTGGTTTCAGTCAATATTTAAAGGCGGACGGCAGCATGGAGCTTGCAGATATGTCGCTCACTGTACCCAATGGAACGCCCTGGGCAGTTCCAACAGCTCTGTATGCGAAAGGCAGGCTGTTGATAAAGCCTGATGTTGTGCTGAATACTCTTCCGGCGACAATAGGCTTCGGTTCGCTCAAAATAGGCGATGTATCGGAGCTTTCCGAGCTTACAGACCTGTCCGACAACAAGGTATACGGTGCGGAAAATCTGGTTTCAATGCCTGCGGCGTCAGCGTTATACGAGCTTTCTTCCAATGGAAACCCGCTGAAGCTCGTCACCACGCCGCTCACCGCGGATAACACTCTTGAAAACCTTCAGTTCTGCAAGGACGTGTACGGAACAAGCAGCGGCTCTATAGACCTGAACGATCTGGGCGCAGTCTCCGGCGGCAGCGGGAAATACAAGTTCGCTCCTGTCGGCAGCCTGCCGTTATGGCTTACTGTTAAGGGCGATGATTCCGTAGAATACGCTCTCCCGAACGAGGACATGGAGCAGACCTCGGTGAAGTTCACGGTTACAGACGCCGACCCGGAACTTGCCATTCCCGGAGACAGCGCGGAACTGACGCTGAATTTCGGTCCGGTCAATAGGATATACTACATCAGATATTACAAGCCGGAAAACGGAACTATTACGGTAACTTCGTCCGCTCTCGGAAAAACCGTGGAGACTAGTGAAGCGTCCGGGCGTATTCTCTGTGAAACTCCGGTTATTCCCGGCGAAGACGCTGTTGTTACCATAAGACCCGACCGTGGTTTTATAACAAGCGGCATGGAAATTGACGGTTCGCCTGTTGTTCCGGATAAAGCTCTGTCTGTTGAGGGCACAATGACTTTCAGCGCTATAGACGCGGATCACTCGGTGAGCGTAGTATTCACAGATGCCGGCGCCCCCGGCTTTGAGGAATACTGCACGCTCTCGCTTGACAGCTCCCTTGAGGATATAGCGGGCAGATTCAGCCTCGAATATACCGAGTCTGGCAATACAGTCACCAAACCGCTGTCCGAGCCGCAGACAGTCAGAACGGACACGGAAATAAAAATCATAGCGGACACCGGTACGGAATATTACCTTGAAAATGCGGCTTTGGGCGGCGATGATGTAGAATTGCTGTTCGACTCCGATACCATGTCGTTCTACTGCAGTCTGAGACTGCAAAAGACCGCTTCGTTCAAAGCGGACTACGGAGAGCTTTGCAAGGTCGAACTTTCCTATGACCCTGATAGTTCAACTATCTCAAGCGAAACAAGGGATTTTGGAGGGTACATTCCCAAGGGCGACACATACAAGTTTTCAATACTTACGAAAAACAAAGATACTATTGCCGAGGTCTGCAACGCGCTTGACCAGTCCCAGGAGCTTGCCCCGGTAAGTGTAGACAGGAACGAAGACGAACGCGTGTACCACTATGAGTGGGTGATCACCGGTGACGCCAGATGGACGCCGGTTATCAATCCGCCGCGCGTTCTTACGGTGAACTGCGGCGAGCACGGCACAGTCACATCTGCGGACGACACCTATGCAAACGGCGATACGGTAACTCTGACCGTTACTGCCGCCCCGGGCTATTATGTGAAATCAACGGAGCTTAACGGCACGGCGGTTTCGCTGAACAGCGATAACGAGTATGTATTCACTATTGAGAGCGATTCCACATTCACAGCTGAGTTTGCGGAGATACCGCCGGATTCCTATGTTGTGACCGTAAACTGCGGGGAGCACGGTACAGTAACGCCCGGCACTGCTGATTATGAGAGCGGCACAGAAGTAACGCTCACAGTGACCCCAGACAGCGGCTACCGCGTGAAGTCCGTAACGCTGGACGGCAAGGCGGTAACGCTTACAAACGGCAAGTACACATTCAAAGTCACCGCAAACTGCACGTTCGAAGCTGAGTTTGAAGCTATTCCGGCTGACAGATATACAGTCACGGTGAAGTGCGGGGAGCACGGTACAGTAACGCCCGGCACTGCTGATTATGAGAGCGGCACAGAAGTAACGCTCACAGTGACCCC
>CAKSHG010000171.1 GCA_934456315.1 uncultured Oscillospiraceae bacterium
CCAGCGGGGGAAAACTCTTGTCTAGGACAAACGTTCCGTTTGTCTCCCCTAGCCCCTGCACCCCTTTAGCGCTTTTTGGGGGGATTTCGCCGTCTGCGGACGGCGACGAGGGCTCTGCCCTCGACCCGCAAGGAAGGGCCGCGCCCCTCCCTTGACTCTCCCAGTTGGGGGTTGTAATAAGACGAACACTAACTGTGTAAATTATAGATTTTTACCAATTAGACTTTTCAATCAATTCTTTAAGCTCTGTAACGGAGCCGGGATACGTCCGCCGCGGCTGATGAACTTGCTTGCGGAGAACTTGCTTACCGGCATTACCGGAGCGCTGCCGAACAGACCGCCGAATTCGATCATGTCGCCTTCCTTCTTGCCGATGGCAGGAATTACGCGGACAGCAGTGGTCTTGCTGTTGACCATGCCGATAGCGGCTTCGTCTGCGATGATAGCAGAGATAGTATCTGCGGAGGTGTCGCCGGGAATAGCGATCATATCCAGACCTACAGAGCATACTGCGGTCATGGCCTCGAGCTTTTCAAGACCGAGGGAGCCCTTTACTGCCGCGTCGATCATGCCTGCGTCCTCGGATACCGGAATGAATGCGCCGGAAAGTCCGCCGACGTGGGAGGAAGCCATTACGCCGCCCTTCTTGACTGCGTCGTTGAGCATTGCGAGACATGCGGTCGTGCCGTGGCAGCCGCAGCTCTCAAGACCGATCTCCTCAAGGATATGAGCAACGGAGTCGCCCACAGCCGGGGTCGGAGCGAGAGAAAGGTCAACAATACCGAACGGTACGCCCAGGCGCTGGGAAGCTTCCGTACCAACAAGCTGACCCATTCTGGTGATCTTGAATGCGGTCTTTTTGATAACGTCAGCAATTTCGCTGATGTTCGCGTCGGGGTGCTTGCGGAGCGCAGCGCGTACAACGCCCGGTCCGGATACGCCGACGTTTATCTCGCAGTCGTACTCGCCCACGCCGTGGAATGCGCCCGCCATGAAGGGGTTATCCTCGACTGCGTTGCAGAATACAACGATCTTTGCAGCGCCGAAGTAGCTGTTGTCCTTGGTAGCCTTTGCAGCGTCCAGGATCACCTGACCCATCATGGCTACTGCGTCCATGTTGATACCTGCTCTCGTGGAGCCGATGTTGACGGAGGAGCATACGTTGCTTGTTTCAGCGAGAGCCTCCGGAATGGACTTGATAAGCTCCAGGTCGCCTGCGGAGAATCCCTTGTGTACCAGCGCGGAGTAGCCGCCGAGGTAGTTTACGCCAGTGCCGTCAGCGGCGCGCTGGAGCGCCTTTGCGAACTTCACGGGGCTGCCCTTGCACGCAGCGGATACCATCGCGATAGGGGTGACCGAGATACGCTTGTTGACTATCGGGATACCATACTGCTTTTCGATATCCTCGCCGGTCTTTACAAGGTGCTCTGCCTTGCGCATTATCTTGTCGTATACCTTGTCGCACGCCTTGTCGATGTCGCTGTCGATACAGTCGAGAAGTGAGATACCCATGGTGATGGTACGGATATCCAGGTTCTCCTCCTGTATCATCTTTATCGTTTCTAAAATATCGGTCGAATTCAGCATTTGTCGGTGTTCTCCTTATCAGATTCTGTGCATCGCGTTGAAGATGTCCTCGTGCATAACGTGCACCTGAAGTCCCATGTCGCTGCCAGCCTTTGTCAGCTTGTCAGCGAAATCGATATAGTCGATGTTGAGCTTGGAGATCTCGATCATCATGGTCATTGCGAACAGATCCTGCATGATGGTCTGCGTAACGTCCATTACGTTTGCGTTGTTCTCTGCGCAGATACCGCTGACCTTTGCCAGAATACCTACAGTGTCCTTACCGATAACAGCTACTACGGCTCTCATACTTGTCCTCCTTGTCTGCGGGCATGTCATTATGTATAAATTTGTGCACCGCGACCCTTGAATTTTTATCTTTCTTATCTATTATACTAAAAAAATCGTAAAAAGTAAATGTATTCATAGACAAATTTAAAAATTTGTGATAAAATAATAAAAAAAGCATTTGAAACGGTGATATTATAGTCACTTTTTCAATTCAGCTTGTAGAACAGAAGAAGGTATTAAAATGGAAAATGAAATACTCCGCTTTATTCCTGCGGATATCCATGACCATTCCACCCTCTCCCCGGACGGCTGCGACGAGCCGATGAGAATGGCGGAACGAGCCTGCGGGCTGGGGATAAAGCACTTTGCGCTGACGGATCATATCGAGTGTGAAAAGCTGGAAAGCTGGGACTACGCGGGCGCGATAGCGAGATCCCACGGTGTGTTCCTGGAGATACAGGAGCGCTTCCGCGGTAAGATGGAGGTCTACTACGGCGCGGAGCTGGGTCAGGCTCTGTTCAACCTGCCTGCCGCTGAAAAGATACTTGCGGAGCACGACTACGATTTCGTGCTCGGTTCCACTCACCGCACGCCGACCTATCCAAGACTGGACCGCGTCCCTGACAGCGACGAGGACAGATACCGCTGCCTTGACGAGTACTTCGATGAAGAACTCCGGCTGGCAGAGTGGGGCAGATTCTGCTCGCTGTCGCACCTGACTTTCCCGCTGCGCTTCATCAGCGGCGACGTTGGCGGTCACGAGGTCGATATGAGCCGCTACAGCGCGATAATCGACAAGATACTGGAAACGCTGATAAGGCAGGGCATCGCCCTGGAGGTCAATTCCGCCGGTATACGCAAGGGACTTCACGTCCCCATGCCCAGCGCGGAGTACGTCAAGCGCTACTACGACAAGGGCGGCAGAATGGTGACGGTCGGTTCGGACGCTCACCGCGTAGCCGACGTCGGCGCGGACGTCCCGCAGGTTTACGATATGCTTCGGGATATCGGATTTTCCGAGGTATGCGTTTTCAGAAAGAAACAGCCAGTATTTATAACAATTTGATATAGGAGGAAACTTTTATGAACAAGAGGTTACTTGCCCTATTAAAGCAGAACGCGCGGCTTTCCAACGCGGAGCTCTCCACCATGCTCGGCATTTCCGAGCAGGAGGTCGCAGCAGGTATAAAGGAGCTTGAGGCTTCCGGAATAATCATCGGCTACGCGGCGATAGTCAACGAGGAAAAGGCTGACGACAACGCAGTCACCGCAATAATCGAGCTGAAGGTCACCCCGTTCAAGGACAGGGGCTTTGACGACCTTGCACACACCATCATGCAGTATGACGAGGTAGACAGCGTGTTCCTGCTTTCCGGCGCGAACGACCTGTCCATCACCATCACCGGCACCAGCCTGAGGAAGGTCGCTCTGTTCGTTTCCGAGCGCCTGGCGGTGCTTGACGGAGTCCTGTCCACGACTACCCACTTCGTCCTTAGAAGATACAAGGAGAAGAACCACGTTTTCAACGAGGAGCACTCCGATGAAAGGAGCCTGGTTTCCCCGTGATAGACTATGATAAGGTGATACCCCAGAAGATACGGGATATCCAGCCGTCAGGCATTCGTAAATTCTTCGACATCGCCCAGCAGGTGGAGGGAGTTATCTCCCTGTCCGTCGGCGAGCCAGATTTCAAGACCCCCTGGGCTGCAAGGAAAGCCGCTATCGGCGTCCTTGAAAAGGGCAGGACTGCATATACTGCAAACGCGGGTCTTATGCAGCTGCGTGAGGAGATATCAAAGTATCTGCTCAACTTTATCCACACAGAGTACGACCCCAACGGCGAGATAATCGTCACCGTCGGCGGTTCCGAGGCGCTGGACCTTGCAATGCGCGCGCTGATACAGCCCGGCGACGAGGTGCTGGTTCCGGAGCCAAGCTTCGTGTGCTATTCTCCGATAATCACGGTCTGCGGCGGAACTCCCGTTCCGATAGTCATGACGGAGGAAGATAAGTTCAAGCTCCGCGCGGACGCGCTCAGGGCTAAGATAACTCCCCGCACGAAGGCGCTGATACTGCCGTTCCCGAACAACCCGACCGGCTCCATAATGCGCCGCAGCGAGCTTGAGGCAATTGCCGAAGTGCTCCGCGGGACTGACATCATGATAATCTCCGACGAGATATATTCCGAAATGACCTACGGCGGCGAAAAGCACGTTTCCATCGTAGAGATAGACGGCATGAAGGAGCGCACCGTAGTTGTCAACGGATTCTCCAAGACCTACGCCATGACTGGCTGGAGATTAGGCTACTGCGCAGGTCCCAGACCTGTCATAAAGCAGATGCTGAAGCTCCATCAGTACTGCATAATGAGCAGCCCGACGGTCAGCCAGTACGCTGCGATAACGGCACTCACCAAGTGCCGCGACGACGTCGACAGAATGCTTGAGGAATATGACATGCGCCGCAGGCTGGTAGTAAAGGGCTTCAACGACATGGGACTGACCTGCTTCGAGCCGGAGGGAGCATTCTATGTGTTCCCCTGCATAAAGTCCACCGGAATGAAATCCAGCGAGTTCTGCGAGAAGCTGATATACAGCAAGAAGGTCGCAGTCGTTCCCGGAAGCGCATTCGGCGAGAGCGGCGAGGGCTATGTAAGAGTTTCCTACGCGTACTCCGTTCAGCACATCACAACTGCGCTGGAGCGCATCAGGGAATTCGTCGAGGAGCTTAAAAAGTGAGAACTTTGAACGGGATACGGATATATAAGCTGAACGCCTGCGCAAAGCTGAATCTGTATCTCGATATAACCGGCAGGCGCGCAGATGGATATCACCTGCTGGAAACCGTAATGCAGAGCATTTCCCTTGCCGACGAGGTGACCGTTGTGGTCAGCGCGGGCAGCGGGATAACGCTGTCGTGCAGCCGTGAGGATATCCCCACGGACGGCCGGAATACGGCTTACCGCGCTGCGGAGCTGTTCCTCGAGAAAGCGGACGCCTGCGGCTCGGTGTGCATTGATATCGAAAAGCG
>CAKSHG010000172.1 GCA_934456315.1 uncultured Oscillospiraceae bacterium
ATCCTCGACGCTATCCTTGAGCAGGATCCCATGGGCAGAGTTGCCTGCGAGACCCTCACCACCACAGGTATGGTAACAGTAATGGGCGAGATCACCACCACTGCACAGATAGACATTCCGTCTATCGTCCGCAAGACCGTCCGCGACATCGGCTACACCAGCTCCGAATACGGCTTTGACGCAGACAGCTGCGCAGTATTCACCACCATCGACAAGCAGTCCCCGGATATCGCCATGGGCGTAAACAACGCGCTCGAGGGCAGAGCCGAGAACGCCCACGACACCGGCGCCGGCGACCAGGGTATGATGTTCGGCTTCGCATGCAACGAAACTCCCGAGCTCATGCCGATGCCCATCAGCCTTGCGCACAAGCTCGCTAAGAAGCTCACTGCAGTCCGCAAGGACGGCACTATCCCCTACCTGCTCCCCGACGGCAAGACCCAGGTGACCGTTGAGTACGACAACGGCAGACCTTCCAGGGTTGATACTGTTGTAGTATCCTCCCAGCACCTTGCCTCCGCAACTCTCGAGCAGATACGCGCGGACATCATCGAAAAGGTCATCAAGCCCACTATCCCGGCGGAGCTCCTTGACGAGCAGACCAAGTACTTCATCAACCCGACTGGACGTTTTGTTGTAGGCGGTCCTATGGGCGACAGCGGACTTACCGGCAGAAAGATAATCGTTGATACTTACGGCGGATACTCCCGCCACGGCGGCGGAGCATTCTCCGGCAAGGATCCGACGAAAGTCGACCGCTCTGCGGCTTACATGGCCCGCTACGCTGCAAAGAACGTAGTTGCCGCAGGTCTTGCTGACAAGGCAGAGATCGAGGTCGCTTACGCTATCGGCGTTGCAAAGCCCGTTTCCATCTTCGTAGATACATTCGGCACCGGCAAGGTGGACGATGAGATAATCTCCAGAGCTGTCGCAGAGGTATTCGACTTCAGACCCGCTGCGATCATTGATCTGCTTGATCTCCGCAAGCCGCAGTACAAGGCACTTGCAGCCTACGGTCACATGGGCCGCGAGGATCTCGGTGTTACATGGGAACGCACTGACAAGGTCGACGCGCTCAAGGCAGCAGTAAAGTAAATTGGAAATATCAGCAAAGGCGGGAGAGTTCATCTCCCGCCTTTATATTTTTTCCTGCTCCCTCCCTCGACAAAGGATATCAGCATTCCCGCCATGATAAGCACGCAGACCGACAGTCCAGCGTTAACTGAAAACGCCTGACCTGCCGCCGCGCTATTAGCCGAACATTCCTCCAGGGCAGATGCGAACTTGTCTGCGGGCAACGCCGCGATCGCACTCATCAACCCGGCTGGCAACCGCGATATCAGCAGCGGTTTCAGCGACAGCTCTCCACCGGTCAGCGCCGCGACCTGCATAAGCACGCACACTCCCCCGAACGACAGCGCCGCCGCACACAGCGGAGCCGCAGCACCCTCCGGGATAAATCGACGCACCTGCGTGACCTCCAACAGCGCCGGAATAAGCCTGTCCGAATTCCCGCCAAGCCCAAGCTTTCCCAACAGCCCCGCCGCAGCCCCGGTGATCCCCACGGAATCCAGCATCGCAGTGACCGCCGAGAATGCCACGGACATAACGCACACCGTGTACATCACCCGCGCGCCAATGTCCACCGAGCTGATAAAGCACTCCGTCCCGAGGTCGAACGAGCTTTCCCCGCCGGAAAGCTCAACAGGCTCCCCGAACCGGCATACCGCCACCGCTATCACCATCGACGAGAGAACGCACGCTCCGAATATGATACCACCCGCAGCCGCGCTGCCGAAAACCTGCATTCCCGCCGTCCCGATTACGAACGACGGTCCGCTGCCGTAACAGCAGCAGAGCAGCCGCGAGGCGTCCTTACGGCTCAGCCTGCCCGACATGACAAGCCCGGTCAGCAGCTTTGACCCCACCGGGTATCCCCCGATATTGGACAGCAGGAAAACCGCACAAAGCTCCTCCGGGAGCCTTAGCAGCCTTGACAGTGGCACGGTCAGGGGTTTCAGAGCCACCCGGTAAATCCCACTGCGCTGTAAATACACTGCCAGGACGGTAAACGCGAACAGCGCCGGGATAACCACCTCCAGGCAGCCCTCTACGCTGCTCCTGACCGCCTCCGACAGCTCCCCCGGAAACATCAGTATACCTGCCCCGACGCACAGCGCAAGCCCTGTCACCACCGCGAGCAGGTATTTTTTCGGCGCCCTCACTTCTCCGGGGAGTTCACTCCGGATACTCCCCCCGCCGCCGCGAATCCAATGCACAGTGCGACCTTTACCGGCAGCAGTACGCCCTGCACCGTGCCGAATATCAGCGCCGCAAGCACCAGCGGAATGCAGTACAGCACCCCGCACGCTGCTCCGGTTTTCAGACCGCCGCGCCGGCGCTGCTTTCCGGCTGTCCTGCCGCAGATGAAGCTCCCGAGAGCCGCCGCCGGGACCGCCGCAAGCCACGCCACGGAGCCGTCCGCGCCAGTCAGCCACATGATAAGCGCCCCGACCGCAGCCACCGCCAGGGTAAGCAGATATCCCGCCGCTAGCCCGGCTCCGAAAGGCATAAACCTGGAACGACTTTTCTTCCTCCGCATGTGATCACCCTTTTCATTAATGTCATGATATGTATATGCCGCACTTGTCCGTTTTATTGCTGATTTAATTCGTTATATGTGAATTATTCACAAAATTTTCACCTTAAATTAGCTGGGCTTTGCTTGATTTTACAGAAAACCCCTTGATTTTATCGTGAAGATATTGTATAATATAGGTAAACAAAACGAGAACTGCTTATTTTAGTTTTCATGATCAAAAAAGGAGAACTCATTATGGATATAAACAATATCACACTTCTTGACGTCATCGACAGACGCACCCTGCAGAATTTACAGGACGCTTTTGCAGCTGCTACAGGAATGGCTGCTCTTGCGACTGACAAAAATGGTCCCGTTACCGAGGGCAGCAACTTCACTGAGTTCTGCATGTCCCTTACGCGCAAATCCCGCGTAGGCTCAGAGCAGTGCAACCGCTGCGACCTCAAGGGCGGCGAGGAAGCAAGCCGTACCGGCAAGCCCTCTGTTTATTACTGCACCAACGGACTGATGGACTTTGCAGCTCCGGTTATCGTCAACGGCAAGCACATCGGCTCCCTCATCGGCGGTCAGGTTCTGCCGGAAGCTCCCGACGAGGCAAAGTTCCGGAAGATCGCCGACGAGCTGGGTATTGATCAGGACGAGTACATAGCTGCACTGAAAAAGGTAAAGATAGTCCCCAAGCGCCAGATCGAAGCGGCAGCAAACCTGCTGTGGCAGATGGCAAATTCTCTCTCCGAGGTCGGATATCAGCGCCTTGTTGCCGTTGAAAACCAGAACAGCAAGGAAGATGTCATCAAAGAAGTTGACAAGAAGTTCACCGAAATTGACGGTCGTATGGATGACGTTGTTGCCAACATTCAGAACCTTGAGAATGTTTTCGGCGCAATAAAAGATTCCGCAGCGACCTCCACAAAGGCTGTGGAGAGCACCGACGGAATAGTAAAGGCAATAGAGAACGCCTCCACACAGCTTACCCTGATAGGCTTCAACGCCTCCATCGAGGCTAAGCGCGCAGGCGCAGCCGGCGCAGGATTCAACGTGATCGCGCAGGAGGTACGCACGCTTGCTGATAAGAACACCAAGCAGGCGAACGAAGTGGAGAACACCCTGAACGAGATCAAGAAAGCGATAACCGGTATCAACGCGCAGCTCAAGAACTGCAACTCCGAGATCCAGAAGAATGTTGAAGTCCTCGAAAACCTCAAGACCCTTGTCGACGAAGCAAGCGTTCAGGTGAAGAACCTACGCTGATTCAAAGGCTGACGCAGCGAACGCTGTTCAGATACACACATTTCCAGTCAGAAAGGAAAGATAATCATGGCAAACAGATTTGTACTTAACGAAACATCTTACCACGGCGCCGGCGCGATCGCCAACATCGCCGTAGAAGCAAAGAACAGAGCATTCAAGAAGGCTTTTGTATGTTCTGACCCTGATCTCATCAAGTTCGGAGTTACCAAGAAGGTGCTCGATGTTCTTGAAAAGGACGGGCTTGCTTACGAAGTTTACGATAATATCAAGCCCAACCCCACCATTGAGAATGTCCAGACCGGCGTTGCAGCGTTCAAGAAGAGCGGCGCAGATTACCTCATCGCCATCGGCGGCGGTTCTTCCATGGACACCGCAAAGGCTATCGGTATCATCATCAACAACCCCGAGTTCGCTGATGTACGCTCCCTCGAGGGCGTAGCTCCCACAAAGAAGCCCGCTGTTCCGATAATCGCAGTCCCCACCACAGCTGGTACAGCCGCAGAAGTCACCATCAACTACGTTATCACCGATGTTGAGAAAAACCGCAAGATGGTCTGCGTAGACCCGCATGATATTCCCGTTGTTGCAGTTGTTGACCCTGACATGATGTCCACAATGCCTAAGGGCCTCACAGCCGCTACAGGTATGGACGCCCTGACCCACGCGATCGAGGGTTACATCACAAAGGCAGCCTGGGAACTTTCCGACATGTTCCACCTCAAGGCTATTGAGATCATCTCGAGATCGCTCCGCGGCGCAGTTGCAAACACTCCCGAGGGACGCGAGGGCATGGCGCTCGGTCAGTACGTTGCAGGTATGGGCTTTTCCAACGTAGGTCTTGGTATCGTTCACTCCATGGCTCACCCGCTTGGCGCACTGTACGATACCCCCCATGGCGTAGCTAACGCGATTATCCTCCCGACCGTTATGGAGTACAACGCTCCCTGCACCGGCGAGAAGTACCGCGACATTGCAAAGGCAATGGGCGTTGAGGGCACCGAGAAGATGACCCAGGA
>CAKSHG010000173.1 GCA_934456315.1 uncultured Oscillospiraceae bacterium
TATCCTGCCCGGCTCCTGACGGGGCAATCGAGAATCAGCGGCTGTTCAACGTCATTCTGGAGGATTCGGACTGGGACAGCCCGAAGTTCAGCGCGTCCTACGACAGCAGCAAGTCGGAGTTCAGCGTGACCGTTCCCGGCTCGGAGCTTGTCGGCAGGAGTAAGGTGACTATCCAGGGCGGGGACATCGGCGTCAGCGTCACGGTAAAGGCGGTGGATTTCGCCGAGGACACCCGCGCCACAGCCGATATCACTCTCGACCTGCCGACCAACCTCAGAATGGACGTTTACACCGACGATAACACCATCGGCGCGAACGCCGGATACAGTATCGACATTACCGACCAGTTCAGCGTAAAGACCTACGGCGACCTACTTGATGCGTTCAAGGGCGCAAATCTGCCCGCCGGAAAGTACGTCGGCGATTCTCTTGGTCTGGGCGCAGACGGCTTTGAGTGGAATCTCGGCATCATGGGCAGGGACGGCAGCGGCAGCGAGTACTGGGGCTGCACGAATACCGTGTCCTACAAGGACGGCGGTTTCCTCGCCATCGACAGCGACATCTACTACCCCGGAAGCCGCGGGGATACCATCGGAGAGATCAACGTTACTATCCGTCCGAAAATGGAATACATCGAATCCAAGGGTAAGAATCAGGCGGTCAGCGAGAAGGTAAGAAACCTCAAGGAAGGCGATACTATCGTTATCCAGACCGCAGAGGACACCCGCAGCGAAGTGACAGTACCCGCGCCAACTGGCGGTATCGTGATGTACTGCTACCGCGACGAGTGGAACGACGGAACGATGGCTAACGCGGATATCCCGGCGGCGTCCGTTCCCGGGATAACCCCGGGCAAGACCACTATAAAGGAGCTTAAGCAGACCATAAAGACCATTTCTTCCTCCGGGAAGCCGGTCTACACCAAGGATTCCCTCAATGTCGGGAAGGACGCTTTCTCCTACGCGGTGTGGCTGCATGTGAAGAACGGCAGTCAGGAGGACTGGTGGCGCGGCAGGCTGGTTTCGTTCGATGAAATTGCCGCGATAAGTACAGAGGACATCGACTCCAGGCTTGACGATTACGTCATAGAGGAGATAGGGCTGACGGTTTTCCCGAAGCTGACGGAGCTTCCCGACGGCAGGAGCCAGGCGGTCAGCGAAGCTATCCGCAGCCTCGACCCCGAGAAAACTCCGAAGATATTCATCAACGATCTGAATGCTGCCGAGGACGACGAGGACGACGTCAAGTACGACGGCATGGGCGAGGTCAAGGAAAAGGGCACCAAGGTATTCGGCAAGGCTGAATGGGACCCCAGTCAGCTCGATATCACCATTGCATCCATTGACCCGGGCTGGATAAAGACCGAGGACGACGTCATCATCGTCAAGGTGAAGTACAACAAGGACTACTACGATGAGTACGACCGTCTGGTGATAGCCAAGAACGACGGCGACTACAGCGAGGGCTTCGCGTACCAGTTCGGTGAGCGCGACTTCAATATCCACGTCCGCGCCGGAGAGCTGATGAAGTACTGGAACTGCAAGACCGTAAAGGAGCTTGGCGAAAAGAACCTGACAGTTCAGCTCTGGGCGCCGGAGGAGGGCGACAGCGTCGATTATCAGATATCCGTCATCTCCCCGAAGTTTGAGGAGAAGATAGAGGCTCCCGCGGATAAATCCGAGGATTATGTTCCCCCGGCTATCGAGCTTGTGCCCGATAAGACCGCTTCGCAGACCACCGGCGTTAAGCCCAGCGCCAAGAACCCCAACGAAAAGGTATACGACACCCGGTTCGTGATGTCCGTCCCCTCCTCCGACCTCGTGAGCGGCGCAGGGTTCAAGATGGTCGCGTACATCACCATCAAGCGGCTGGACACCAACCAGACCGCGACCATCTCCACGACGATATGTTACGACAGCGTATCCGCAGTCGGGGACACCATCTCCGCAGGCGACGGTCAGAAGCTGCTGGCATTCGCGATAGTGAACATTCCGGCGGGGGTGGATATCGAGTACACTTCCATCATAATGGGCGTAGCTGACGTGTAAGGAGGAGCAATGAAAGAATACACCAAACCCACGGCGGAGATAATCATATTCACCACCGAGGATATAATCACCACGAGCAGTCTGAACAGCGGTATGGAGAGCAGATCCGACCTGGACAACACCGGCGCTAAGGATTTCAGCGACCTCGACTGGCTGTAAGGGCTGAATGACTGAAATCCCTGAATAAACGGCTTCCCCCGGAGCAGATGCGCTCCGGGGGATATCTGCATTCCCGGGGAGCGATTATTCAGTCTGCCGAATGAGCGTCCCTGGCGCTCTTCTCGCGGAGGTCGTCGCCGGTCATGCGGACGGGGCTCTTTTCGCAGGAGCAGCACATCGCCTTTATGCGGCTGAAGATTCGCTTCAGTTCGAGCGTTTCGGTGTTGAGGTCGTTTCCGTCGAGGTTGGTGGTGACTATCAGCGGCAGTCCGCTGCGGGCGCGGGCGTCTATCAGCTCGAACATCAGGTCGAGATTGCGGGCGGAGTTCTGCGTGGTGCCGAAGTCGTCCAGGACGAGCAGCTCCACGCTCTTTATCTGGCTGAACAGGCTGTCTGCGGCGGCGAAATCCCCGGCTTTCCGGAGCAGGGGCTGCATGGTCGTCACCCATACCGGGACTCCCTTCCGTATCAGGGCGTTGGCTATGCAGCAGGCGTAGAACGTCTTTCCGGTGCCGGTTTCGCCCAGGAACAGCATTCCCTTTCCCTCGGCTTTAAGCTCGGGGAAGTGCTCAACGTACCACTCTGCGGCTTCCCGCGCTTCGGGGGAGCTTCCGTTGTCGCGGTCGAACGTGCACCGCATGTAAGCCGGGTCGGAGAATCCCAGCCGCTGCAGTTCTGCTACTCGCTCGGCGGCTTTCTGGTGTTCTCTCTCCTCCCGCAGCAGGCGGAATTTCTCCCGGGTGCAGCGGCACTGCGTGGGCGCTATCCCGCCGGGCAGGAAGTTCTTCAGCTCCTCGACGTACTGCTGGACAGGCTCGCCGCATACTCCACAGTGGAGGAAACCGTCCTCTCCCATGTATTCCTTTCCGGCGTTAGGATTCGCCGCCATCGCATTCTGCGCGATACTTCCTATCACTTCTGCAAACATATTTGCTCCTTTCACCACAATGGCGCGTCATAGTCGCGCTTCTTCACCGGCGCCTGCGCGGGAACAGAATAGCTGTCGTAATTCCCGGCGAGCACCTTTGCTATGTTCTCGGGTCTTATCAGCCACGCGAACGTTGCCCTGAACTTACCTGTCCTCCCGGCGAGGAAGTCCGAGCTTTCCGCTCTTGTGAAATAATCCCGGAACGTTATCCCGTGAAGCTCCTTTTCAGCCTGACGGATAAGCTGCGCCTGCTGATAGGTCAGCTCTCCGGTGACAGGCGCTAAGCTCCTGCATATCGAGTTATACTCGCCGACGACTGATTCAAGACGACGAAGAAGGCCGGTTTCTTCTTCATCTTTTTTTATATTCTTTTTTTCTTTTATAATAGTAGGTTTGTTAGTTTCCGTGGGATAGGTTTGTTGAACCGTTTGTTGTTCGTTTGTTGTTTGTTTGTTATTTGGTTTGTTAGCCTGCTGGTACCTGTCGTAGTTCAACAGCGTTATAATGCTGAATTGCGGGGTCGGTTCGATTGTTATTTCGTTTGTTGAAACAAGATGGTTCAGCGCTGTGCGGGTTTGTTGAATCGTTTGTTGATTGATTGTTGCCAGTTCTTTTACAGTAGTGCAGCACTGTCCGCGCTTTATTTCGCGGCTCATGCAGCAGGTGTCCTCCCAGGCGGCGGTCAGCAGCAGGTGGAGGTACAGCGAGCGGGTGTTCAGGTCGCCGTACCAGCGCCAGCCGAGCAGGCTCCGCGGGAGCTTTATAAAGCCCGTGGTGTTCATGTTCATCACTCCTTATGATAATATTATCCGACCCATGAAACTGCAATTGACTGCAAACTTCGGGATTTGCCGCTGGTTTCCCTTGACAATCGTTTCCAGGTGTGGCATACTTGATAACAGGAATTTTATTCCTGAAATTAAGTGTGGAGGTAGCATATGAACAGCATTTCTAAGAAGGCCATCGGTCTTCTGATGATGAACGCGCTGGACGCTTCCGCGATGCTCAAGGCGATAGCTTCCATATAAACGCGTATTCAGACAATACAGAAAATCGGCATGTACTCCGGTACATGCCGATTTGGAATTTTGAGGATAACATGTGGAACAGAATACAGGTATGTAACGGCATTTTCTCAATGTGCATGTCAATTTCCACTATTTCTCCACTTCCTTTTTGTGTATAATTAAATAAAAAGTTGTGAAAAAACGCTTGACATTTTCATTTGAATTTATTATAATGAAATGGGGATATTAATGTTACTAAGGCGACGGTCAGAAAGCCGCAGAATTGTGATCGTCAATATCAGCCTTATATATATTTTTTATGAATTTGAAATGAATGGCGGTGAAAAATTCCGCCTGGAGTGCGCATCTTAAGGAAACTTTTATCACGGAACTGCATATTAATTTACCAGATATTAGCAAATGTGTATTTTCACGAGCCTGTTGAGCAATGCGTCCGGACACTGATGCGTAAGAGGAGAAACAATGAAGCTCATGATCAACAACGCTGGTTTCACTGGTATGGTTTTATCAAATGAACAGCGCAAATCCATTCAATTATATATGAAATCTGTGCTCGGTGAGGAAAACTATGCTTACACCGAGGGCTTTTTTTCATTTATAAAGGATTCAAAGGCCAAGTATAAGGTCATCATGGCAAGAAAATGCTTTAACCTTTTGAATGCCTACTACCGCAGCAAATACGGCAAAGCGCTGGCGGGTATTGAGG
>CAKSHG010000174.1 GCA_934456315.1 uncultured Oscillospiraceae bacterium
ATTTAATCGTGGTGTTCAGGTACGACCGCGAAAAACACCAGGTCGCCCTTGCTGTCGTTGATAAGGCTGTGCTCGTGACCCTCCGGGCAGTAGGTGCAGCTGCCTGCGGAAAGCTCCTCGTAAACTCCGTCGCACAGCATTTTGCCCTTTCCCTCGAGAATGAACACTATCTCGCTGTTACCCTCATGGGTGTGCAGCCCGATGGAAGCCCCATGTTCCAGTCTGCCGCGCATTATCTTGACTTTGGTGTCGGTGAACATTCTCGCGAAGAACGTACCCTCGCCGCCCTTGAAGTGCTCCAGTGGCTTTTCTTCGATGTCAGAAAAATCTATCAGCATAATATACCTCCGTCATGTCGCAGGCTTTGTTTCCCTAAGTACGTCCCGGACGTTGTTCGGCAGCGCGAAGCACCCGCTGTGGACGTACTGGTTGTAGTACTTTGTTTTCAGCCCCTGCGCGAGCCACCAGTCCGCGTGCTGATCCTGCACCGGGTGGAAGCGCTTGCTCGCGAATCCGAACAGCCAGTGTCCGGAGGGGTAGGTCGGGATATGCGCCTGATACACCAGCGATATCGGGAAGAAGCTCTTTATGCGGCTGTGGGCGCGCTTCATTATCTCGGCGTACTCGTCGTAGAACGTGCTTTCATGCTGGTTGACGAGTATTCCGTTCTCGTTGAGCGCCTTGTAGCAGTTGCCGTAGAACTCCTTTGTGAAAAGTCCCTCCCCTGGTCCGAATGGATCGGTGGAATCCACGATTATCAGGTCGTATTCGTTGTCCTTTCCGCGGACGAATTTCAGCCCGTCCTCGTAATGGATATGCACGCGGGGATCGTCAAGCCTGCATGCGGTCTGCGGGAGATATTCCTTGCAGACCTCCACGACACGCTGGTCTATCTCCACCATGTCGATATGCTCGACGGATTTGAAGCGGGTCAGCTCGCGGATAGTTCCGCCGTCCCCCGCGCCGATAACCAGAACGCGCTTTATATCGGGATTTGTCGCCATCGGGACATGCACTATCATCTCATGATAGATGTACTCGTCCTTTTCGGTCAGCATGACGAACCCGTCCAGCACCAGTATCCTGCCCAGTTCAACGCTGTCCAGAATGTCTATCTGCTGGTATCGGCTCTTTTCGCTGTAGAGATGCTGTTTTACCTTTATGGAGAACCGTATGTTGTCCGTATGGTTCTCTGTAAACCAAAGCTCCATTGTTTCTCCTCCAAGTTCAGCGCCGGGAACGACCGGCGCTGAACCTCCGGTTTTTCTTTGATTTTCCGTGGTGGAAAATCAATTTCGCCTGCGGCGAAACCAAAAAACCTCATGTTTGTCGTTCTGTCACAAGTTTATTCCAGCGCCGGGAACGACCGGCGCTGAACGCTACTTGACGGTCTGTAAATACTCCACGTTCATATCCCGGCAGCCGGTAAGGGAGCAGCCCTTTTCCTTCGCGAACGCGATATAATCGAGGATATCCTGCGTGATACGCTCGCCCGGAGCCAGTATCGGTATCCCCGGCGGGTAGCACATTACGAACTCGCTGCACACCCTGCCCGCGGTCTTTTCGATCGGGATAGTTTCCTGCTCGGCGTAGAACGCCTGCTGCGGGGACATCTCAAGGATAGGGTCGATGTATTCGTGATCGTAAAGCCCGGCGGGGGACTTCCCGTGGAACTTCTTGATAAGGTTCAGCGCGCCGAGCAGCCGCTCTATTTCAAGCGCGCGGTCGCCTCCGGTGATTATCGCAAGGATATTTCCGATATCGCCGAACTCTATCTGAATATCGTACTCGTCGCGGAGCAGGTCGTAGACCTCTATCCCCGCCAGACCCATCGCGCGGGTATGCACGGAAAGCTTGGTCCTGTCGAACGCGTAGAACGCCTTTCCGTCGCAGAGTTCCTCACCGAAGGCATAGTAGCCGCCGATGGCGTTTATCTCCTTGCGCGCGTAATCCGCGAATTCGATCGTTTTCGCGTAGAACTCCCTGCCGTGAAGCGCGAGGTTCTGCCGCGCAAGATCCAGCGACACCATCAGCAGGTAGCTTGCGCTGGTGGTCTGGGTGAGGTTGATTATCTGGCGGACGTAGTTCGGGTCGATGCCCTTTCCTAGAAGCAGCAGAGCGCTCTGCGTGAGGCTTCCTCCGGTCTTGTGGACAGAAACCGCCGCCATATCGGCTCCGCAGCTCATGGCGCTGGGCGGAAGCCCCTCGCCGAAATAGAAGTGCGTTCCGTGAGCCTCGTCCACCAGCACCTTCATGCCGTGTCTGTGGACTATCTCGGTGATCTTCCGCAGGTCGGAGCAGATGCCGTAATAGGTCGGATTGTTCACCAGGACAGCTTTCGCGTCCGGATTCGCCAGTATCGCCGCTTCGACCTCCTCCGGGGTCATTCCGAGCGGGATACCGAGGTCGTTATTGACCCCGGGGTTGACGTACACCGGGACCGCACCGCACACTACCAGCGCGTTTATCGCGCTGCGGTGGACGTTTCGCGGGAGGATTATCTTATCCCCTGCCTTGCAGACCGACATCACCATAGCCTGGACCGCTCCGGTAGCGCCGTTGACGATAAAAATGGAATTTTCCGCGCCGAAAGCGTCCGCCGCGTACTCCTGCGCTTCCTTAATGACGGAAACCGGGTGGCAGAGGTTGTCGAGAGGCTTCATGGAGTTCACATCGTTCTTCATGCAGACCTCGCCGAGGAAATCCCGCAGCGCCTTGTTGCCGCGTCCGCCCTTGTGACCGGGAACATCGAACTTAACAACGCGGTCCTGCTGGTATTCCCTCATCGCCTCGTAAAGAGGGGCGCGGGTGTGATCAAGCTTCATTCTGCTCACCTCAATAGATGTTCATTCCGCTGAATATCTCGATCATCTCGCGGCGCAGGCTGTTGGTGATCTCAAGACGCTGCTGGGGGTGTATCTCGTAGACATCGGAGTTGAAGAGATAGTTCTGCAGCTCTATCTCCTTGATAAGCATTTTTGTATGGAATATATTCGACTGGTACACATTGACGTCTATTGCGTCGTACTTCGTCATGGTTTTCGGATCGATGTAGTCCTGAATGGAGGTTATCTTGTGATCCATGAAACATTTCTTGCCGGAAACGTCCCTCGTGAAGCCCCTGACGCGGTAATCTATCGTGATGATATCCGAATCGAAGCTGCCGATGAGGTAGTCCAGCGTGTTCAGCGGGGAGATCTCGCCGCAGGTCGCGACGTCGATATCCACGCGGAATGTAGAAATAGCCTTGTCCGGATGATACTCCGGGAAAGTGTGCACCGTGATATGACTTTTGTCAAGATGTGCGTGAACGGTATTCGGCTGGATACCATTCCTTGTGAAGTAGCCCGCGCCCTTGTTGCAGGACTCGTCTACATGGTCGGGGTCAATGTAGCCCTCTGCGAAGAGGACATTGACAGAGGCTCCCTGCGGGTCGTAGTCCTGCTTTGAGATATTCAGGACTGTCGCGCCGATCTTCTCGGTCACGTCGCAGAGAATTTTTGTGAGCCTGTCGGAGTTATACTGCTCGTCTATGTACGCGATATAATCCTTCTGCTCCCTCTCACTTTTTGCATAGCACACATCATAAATGTTGAAGCTAAGTGTTTTTGTGAGGTTGTTAAAGCCATATAAAGCCAGCCTGGAGCTGCCGCCGCCAGGAACTGCTTCTGCCTTTTTCTCCAACCCTAACATCACGACCTTTCGATATAATAAAAGTTGCTGCAATTTCACTTTATGCAGTCAAAGTTAGTATAACACAAAGCGCAGCATTTTGCAACAATTTTTTATAAAATTTTTGTTACGGTTTTGTGCTGTCCCGCACATTATCAGAGAAGTGCCGGAAAAAGTGCTTTACAATCCACGCATAATATGTTATAATTATCAGTATAAACGCGCAAATGAAAGGAACGATATATGAAAAAGCTGTTGTGCCTTATAGCGGCGCTGTTCGCCGCGCTGTCGCTGACGGCATGCACCGCCGACACGGTTTCCGGAGCGCTTCCGGAGCTGTCGCAGATAGTTGACGAGATACTCCAGACCGCAGAGGAAAGCTCTCCGAAAACCTCCGGGATATTAAGCACCGCCGAAACCGCAGACGCTGCGCCTGAACCCTCCGAGGAACTCTCCGCGCCGGAAACGGAGCAGGACGGCTCCACGCAGTCCCCCGACGGCACGCAGCAGCCCAACGCTCCCCCCGCCGGAAGCTCCATCGACGAAAACGGCAGCTACACCACAAAGGAGGACGTCGCGCTGTATATCCACACCTACGGGAAGCTGCCGCAGAACTTCATCACCAAGAAGCAGGCGCGGGAACTGGGCTGGAGCGGAGGCTCACTGGAGCCATACGCGCCGGGCATGTGCATAGGCGGCGACCGGTTCGGGAATTATGAGGGTCTGCTGCCGGAGGGTCACAGCTACACTGAATGCGACATCAACACGCTCGGAGCCGACAGCCGCGGTGCGGAGCGAATCATCTTCTCGTCCGACGGGCTCATCTACTACACCGGCGACCACTACGCGCACTTCACATTACTTTACGGAGAGGAATAAACCATGAAAACACTGATAATCGACGCTGCCACCATTGACAGCATGTACACCATTCACGACCGTTTCTTTGCCGCATTCGATTTTGCGGACTGCTATGGCGAAACGCTGGATTCCCTGCACGACTTCCTTGGCGAGATAAACAAATTCGACGCACACGTTAAAATAATCAACAACTCCAGCCTGGAAAAAGCCGTAGGCGAAAAGGAAGCCGCTGCGCTCCGCAGAGTGCTCACCGATACCGCGTCCGAGAACCCCAGGTTCACCGTGGAATTCGTAGACTGATAAAAGCAGAACTGCGCCTGTTTCGGCGCAGTTTT
>CAKSHG010000175.1 GCA_934456315.1 uncultured Oscillospiraceae bacterium
GAGGCAATGGAAAGATTCAAGACGCTTTTCAAGAAGTGATTCATCATCAGAAAGACCTCCGGGTGTCCCGGAGGTCTTTTTTACTGTTTTCTGAACCTTAGAAAAATGCACAGCCAATAAAGCAGCGTCCCGATGAGCACCTGCGGTATTACCAGCATCAGGTCGAAAGTCACGCACTCCGTACCGCCCAGTATCGCCGCAGCGACAGCCGACAGAACAACTCCCGCGACGATCGTAATGAGCGTTCCCAGGACCTCCCGGCGGATAAACACGCTGCCCTTCCTGACCGCGATAAACCTGAACGGGACCAGGAACAGCGCGGAAACAAACGTCATCACCACAATCGAGGAGCCAACTGCGAACAGCAACAGCATTCCGTTTACCGCCAAAGAGCCCAGTTCCAACAGCGGGGTAAAATCCGAGCCGTCGATGTACAGACTGCCCGGATTTGCAACGCCTACCTGCGCGGTCTGCCAGCAGCCAACAGCCAGGCTCACCGCCATTACGCACAGCATCGCATATAAAGCCGAAAACGTGATGAATCTGGCAAGCGCGGTCTTTTTCATAGCAGCGCTCCTTTCAATATCGTATCGTTAACAGAATTGTAACATATCTGCTGTATTTTGTCAACATCATGAATAAAAATCCGAACGGGTGGGAAAATACCATCATCAACCGAAAGGAGATAAAATATGGCAGTCGTACTGATAAGAGCCTGCATTCTGTACATTATAATCACGTTTTCCCTCCGGCTCATGGGGAAGCGTCAGCTGGGCGAACTGCAGCCCTCCGAGCTGGTGGTGACGATACTGATATCCAACATCGCGGCGATACCGGTGGAGGACTCCTCCGTGCCCATGCTGATGGGGATAGTCCCGATATTCACGCTGGTCTGCCTGGACGTGATATTGTCGGCGATAATGCTGAAATTTCCGAAGTTCCGCAAGCTGATGATAGGCAGCCCACGGGTCATAATGTCCGAGGGGGTCATCATGCAGAAAGAGATGAAACGCCTGCGCTACACCGTCGACGACCTTGTGGAGGCAATGCGCGAGGAACAGATATTCGACATCACCGAAATATGGTACGCCATCGTCGAAACCACAGGAAAAATACACTTCCTGAAAAAGAAGGACTATCAGAACGCTGAAAAGGCCGATATCCAGTGCGGTGGCTCCTCGAGCGACCCGCCCGCCGTCATAATCCGCGACGGCCGCGAGGACGAGGAGCAGCTCAAGAGCATGGGACTCGGCATGGGCTGGCTCAAGGAGCAGCTCCGGGAGCGCAAGCTCTCGGTCCGGGACGTGTTCCTTATGACCGCCGACAGGAACGGTCAGCATACGATAATCGAACGGCAGAGGGGGCTTTGAATGAACCGCCTTATTGTAAGCATACTGCTCCTTGCGGCTATGGCGGCGGGGTGCTTTGCGTCAGTTTTCATCACGATAAACAAGACCAACGAGCTTTCCGGCTACATCGACCAGGTGGAGCAGGCTCACTCCGACGGCGACGCCGAAAGCGCCGTGAAGTACGCAAAGCAGCTTCACGACGCCTGGGATACCGTATTGCACTACAGCATTCTTGTGAACGACCTGGGTCACGCGATGGAGATAACCTCCTGTATCGCCGAGATATCCTCCTTCGCCGAGGAGGGCGACGACGAGCTGTACGCCGCCTGCGACCGCGCACAGGCGCAGCTGGAGCTGTTCCGCGAAATGCAGACCCCTACGCTCTGGAAAATACTCTGAAAAACTTATGGGAACCTCTAAAAACCGGTTTGAAAAGGGAAAATGGGTAGAGTGCGCCGAATGCGATGAAAGCCGACGAAGTAAGGCTGTATGCCTTACGAGGAGGTGCAACACGATGTTGCAGAGCGAAATAACCGGGCGACGGCATGGACGCCGTCGCATCAGAAATTTCGCTCGTTGAATGAAGCAGTCGGTGTGCTATACACATTTTCACTCAAACAAGGTTTTTAGAGGTGACCTTATTAAGGCTGGCGGCTTACCGTCAGCCTTAAAATTATCGGATAGCGTCCTTCATCGACTTGACGTATTCGTAAATATGCCCGGGAGCCTCGCTGCCGTACTGCGCGACGAGCTTTACGATGGCGCTTCCGACGATAACGCCGTCAGAAAGCCCCGCCATCTTCTTAGCCTGCTCCGGCTTGCTGATACCGAATCCGACGGCAGCAGGGACCTTTGCGTACTTCTTGACGGCTTCCATGATGTGCCCGATATCGGTCTTTATCTCGCTGCGCACGCCGGTGACGCCCATCGACGATACGATGTAGATGAATCCCTCCGCCTCGCTGGCTATCATCTTTATGCGCTCCTCGCTGGTGGGCGCGATGAGTGAAATAACGGAAACGCCGTACTTCTGTGCAACGTCAGCGGCTTCGTGCTTTTCCTCGTAGGGCATGTCCGGGCAGATAAGTCCGTCAATGCCTGTCTGCTGGCAGCGCTCGAAGAACCTGTCGTAGCCGTACTTGAATACGGGATTCAGGTACGTCATGAAGCATATCGGGATATCGGTGTTCTCGCGGACCTTTGCCGCAAGCTCGAAAGCGCGGTCGGTGGTCATTCCCCTGCTCAATGCGCGGATATTCGCTTCCTGGATAACAGGACCCTCCGCGATGGGGTCGCTGAACGGGATACCTATCTCGATGAGGTCAGCGCCGCCCCTTACCATTGCCATGATGTTGTTGAAGCTGTCCTCGAAGGTCGGGTCGCCGGCAGTGAGGAAGCCGATGAATGCCTTTTTGTTCTCGAATGCGTTGTGTATCTTATTCATGAAGATCGATCCCCCTGTATCTTGCTATAGCTGCAACGTCCTTGTCGCCGCGGCCGGACAGGCAGCAGATGATGATGTCGTCCCTGCTCATGGTAGGAGCTATCTTCATCAGGTGTGCGACTGCGTGCGCGCTCTCAATGGCGCAGATTATGCCCTCCGTGCGGGCAATGTACTCGAACGCGTTGACCGCCTCGTCGTCGGTAACGGGAACATACTCCGCCCTGCCTATCTCGTGGAGGTGAGCATGCTCCGGACCGATACCGGGATAGTCAAGCCCCGCGGAAATGGAATACACCGGCGCGATCTGACCGTATTCGTTCTGGCAGAACAGGGACTTCATTCCGTGGAAGATGCCCAGCGTTCCGGTGGCGATGGTCGCAGCAGTTTCGCCGGTGTCAACGCCGCGTCCCGCAGCCTCGCAGCCGATAAGGCGCACGTCCTTGTCATTGATGAAGTTGTAGAACATTCCCATCGCATTGGAGCCGCCGCCCACGCACGCCATTACAGCGGTCGGGAGCCTGCCCTCCTTTTCGAGTATCTGCTCGCGGGCTTCCCTGGAGATAACGCTCTGGAAATCGCGGACTATCATCGGGAACGGGTGCGGACCCATTACCGAGCCGAGTACATACAGCGTGTCGTCGACGCGGGTCGTCCAGTCGCGCATCGCTTCGTTTACGGCGTCCTTGAGGGTCATGGTGCCGGTGGTGACGGGATTCACCTTTGCGCCGAGGAGCTCCATGCGGTAAACGTTCAGCGCCTGGCGGACGGTGTCCTCCTTGCCCATGAATATCTCGCACTCCAGTCCCAGCAGAGCCGCCGCAGTCGCCGCTGCAACGCCGTGCTGACCTGCTCCCGTTTCAGCGATGATACGGGTCTTGCCCATCTTCTTCGCGAGCAGCGCCTGACCCAGTACGTTGTTTATCTTGTGGGAACCGGTGTGGTTCAGGTCCTCGCGCTTGAAGTATATTTTCGCGCCGCCGAGGTCCTTCGTCATCTTCTCCGCGTAGTAAAGCAGGGAGGGTCTGCCGGCGTACTCGCGCAGCAGCGTGTTCAGCTCGTCGTTGAACTGCTTGTCGTTCTTGTAGAATTCGTAGGCGTCCTCCAGCTTGTGTATTTCATTCATGAGCGTTTCGGGGATATACTGTCCGCCGAAATCGCCGTAGCGTCCCTTTGCCATGTCATTTATCCTTTCATCAATATATTTCACGAATTATCCTGACCGCTTCCAGCATTTTTTCGCGGTCCTTAAGCCTGTCCGTTTCCACCCCGCTGGAGAGGTCCACGCAGTAGGGGCGGATATTCTCCGCAGCCTGCCGCAGATTCTCCGGGGTAAGTCCCCCCGCGAGGAAGAACGGCTGCTTTATCTCGGCGCCGTCCAGCAGCGAGTGGTCGAACATCTCTCCGGTGCCGGTGCCGTTGTCCAGCAGGACATAATCCGCGCCGAGCGACTGCACCTCCCGGATATCCTCCGGAGCGCGTATCTTCGCCGCCTTGATTATCGGCGCGTCGGTCAGCTCCCGCAGTCTGCGAATAAATCCCGCGTCCTCACCGCCGTGGAGCTGTATCACATCTATTATACCACGATTTGCATACTCGGCGCAAGCGGTTTCCGGAGAATTCACGAAAACTCCGACCGCCTTTATTCCCGGAGCGAGCCGCGAGCGCAGACGCTGCGCCGTTTCCATGCCGATATTGCGGTGGCTTTTCGGGAACCCGAGAATGAACCCGATGTAGTCCGGTCTGGCTTCGTTTGCGTAGTCGATGTCGCAGTCGCGGAACATTCCGCAGAGCTTTATCTTCATAGCGAGTATCCCCGCAGCTCGTCCAGGGCGGCTTTCTTGTCGGGGCTGCGCATGAGCGTTTCCCCGATGAGCACCGCGTTGGTGCCGTTGCTGCGAAGCGCTTCGATGTCTGCGGCGGTCTTTATGCCGCTCTCCGAAACGAACAGCACCTCCGGCGGGACGAGCTTCCGCAGCCGCGCGGAGTTGCTGATATCCACCGTGAAAGTACGCAGGTCGCGGTTGTTCACGCCGATTATCCCCGCGCCGAC
>CAKSHG010000176.1 GCA_934456315.1 uncultured Oscillospiraceae bacterium
CAGCGAAACTCCCGCCCCACTCCGGGGCGGGAGAGGAAAATGATGCTTCCAAAGAACAGTCCCGCCCAAAAGGGCGGGACTGTTCTTTGGTTGGGATAGTGCGATTTGAACGCACGCATGAGGGAGTCAAAGACCCTTGCCTTACCGCTTGGCTATATCCCATTCTTAAAGAAAAAGGCACAGGTAAAACCTATGCCTTTTACTATCTGGGGTGGGTAGTGGGAATCGAACCCACGGTCTTCGGGACCACAATCCGACGCGTTAACCGGCTACGCCATACCCACCATGTATGGCACGCCATGAAGGATTCGAACCTTCGACCTACCGCTTAGAAGGCGGTTGCTCTATCCAGCTGAGCTAATGGCGCGTATCCTATACACAGCCTTATAAAGGCTTGGAGCGGGTGATGGGAATCGAACCCACGCGACCAGCTTGGAAGGCTGGGATTCTACCATTGAACTACACCCGCATATGATGCTCTTTACATCAACGCTTAATTATTATAACACTTTCATCACAGTTTGTCAAGGGCTTTTGCAAATTTTTTTAACTTTCAACAGAGCAATACTGACATAATAAAAAAACAGATTCAAAATTCAGTAATTTTTCTGGCAAAAATAACACCGCGTAAATCTTGACTAACATACATAACGCGTGATATACTTTTCATAATGCAAATTTACCGGAGCTTACTTCCGGCGGGAGGTGTCACTATGGAAACGGATAATTCCAACAAGCACAGGCGTACATACTACGGCAGGCTGGCAGGCTGGGTCGGGATAGTCTGCAATATGCTGCTAAGCACAGGGAAATTCATCGCTGGAACGCTTTCCGGAAGCGTTTCCATCACTGCTGACGCACTGAATAACTTCTCCGACGCCTCCTCCAGCCTTATCAGCCTTATCGGATTCCAGCTCTCCGAAAAACGCGCCGACGCCGAGCACCCCTACGGTCACGCCCGGTATGAGTATATCTCGGGATTTGTAGTCGCTATACTGGTCATCGTCATCGGCATAGAACTGCTGAAAAGCGGCATCGAGCGCATCATAACTCCGCAGGAAGTGGAATTCACCCTGGTTTCGGTACTGGTGATGGCAATTTCCATCGCGGTGAAATTCGGAATGATGATCTTCGACCGCGGCGTGGGAAAGCATATCGACTCCCAGACTCTCATCGCCGCAGCCGCCGACAGCCGCAACGACTGCATAGTTACCGGAGCGGTCCTCGCAGCAGGTCTGATCTCCCACTACACCGGTGTGCAGCTCGACGGGATAATGGCGGCAGCGGTCGCGGCGTTCATTCTCTACAGCGGCGCCGGTCTGGTAAAGGAAACAATGGACCCGCTCCTCGGAAACGCCCCCTCCCCGGAGCTTGTGGAAAAAATACGCCGGAAAATACTCTCCTACCCCGGCGTCCTCGGAACTCACGACCTCATCGTCCACGATTACGGACACGGCAGAAAGTTCGCCACCGTCCATGTTGAGATGCCCGCCGAAGAAAACGTTGTAGAAAGCCACTCCGTGATTGACCGGATCGAACGCGACTTTCTGCGCAACGACGGAATAAATATGCTGGTCCATTTCGACCCGGTGGTGACTGACGATTCCGCAGTCAGCGAGATCCGCCGTGAACTAGTGCGTATAGCGCATGTCATCGACGACCGGCTGTCGATACACGACCTCCGGCTGGTGAACTGCAGCGACCGCATGACCGCCGAATTTGATGTGGCTGTGCCCTCCGATTTCAGCATGGACGAACAGGAGCTCCGCGCCGAGATAGAGCGCTTCGCGGAGCAGAGGATAAAGAATATCCGCTGCGCGATAACCGTTGACCGGAGCTTCGCTGCGATACCTCCCGATGAGCTTCCGCCCGAAGATTGACGGCGGCGCATTTATGTGCTATAATAAACACATAGTATCATAAGGTCACCTCTAAAAACCTTGTTTGAGTGAAAATGTGTATAGCACACCGACTGCTTCTTCAAACCTCCTCGTAAGGCATACAGCCTTACTTCGTCGGCTTTCATCGCATTCGGCGCACTCTACACATTTTCCCTTTTCAAACCGGGTTTTAGAGGTTCCCATAAATGCAGTGCGGAGGTCGGAGCATGGACTACTTTTTCCACGCCGATACAACCAAATACCGCAGGCGGCTCAAAGGCACGGCTATAATCGTGCTTGTGCCGCTTTTTGGCGTTTGCGTGTTCTGCGCGGTCAATATCCTGCTGAATCTTAGCTCCGGAAGCCCCGGCGGGCTGATCCGGCTGATGGCGCTTGTGATCGTACTGTGCGTACTGGCAGGTACCGTTACGATGTTCACGGCGGCTTTCCTGGCAAAGAAATACACCGCCCGGCACAGCCGGTTCACCTACCTCGATATACTCCCGGACGGGTTCGTGTTCAGCCTTTACGCCGGAGAGTTCCGCAGCTGGAACGATCTGGTGATACTCCGCAGACTGTATTTCGTTCCATTTTCCGATGTGGAGGAAATATCCCGCGACCAGAAAGCAGGTCCGCTTTCCCTGACGGTCAGGGGAAAGGTCCGCTGCTATTTCGGCGAAAGCGACCGGCTTGGTTATCATGTCGACGAGGACGGTCACACCCGGTTCGACAGCGCCGAGCTGAACGAGCGCGGCTACGAACTATCCGACAAGCTGGAAATAAACGGCTGGCTCGGTCCGACGAAAAAGATACAGACCTCGCTTGAGCATTATCTTGGGGAATACCGCGCGATACCAGAGAAAAAGCCGTTCAACATCGCCGAACATATCACCCGCAGACAGAAAAAACGCCCCACTACGTCCAATCCGCTGCTTGAAGCTCCGACCTACAGCAGAAACTGGAAATGAAAAGACCGGAAAAATAATGCCGAATATCGGTTATTTTAGTAGAAATACCACTTGAAAAAAGTTGCATACAGTGTTATAATAAACAGTAGATATGTTTTCGGATAAGCAAGGTCAGTAAAAACGGTTCGATGTAAGGTTTTTTGATATCGGCGAAGCCGCTCCGAAATTCCGAAGCCCGAATTCCAAATTCCGAATTAATAATGAAGGGAAGGTCAACAAAAATGGCTACAAAATACATTTTCGTCACCGGCGGCGTTGTTTCCGGTCTTGGCAAGGGCATTACCGCTGCTTCGCTCGGTCGACTGCTCAAAATGAGAGGATATAAGGTAACTATCCAGAAGTTCGACCCGTATATAAACGTAGACCCGGGCACCATGAGCCCCTATCAGCACGGCGAGGTCTTCGTTACCGACGACGGCGCAGAAACCGACCTCGACCTCGGTCACTACGAGCGTTTCATCGACGAGAACCTTTCCGTCAACAGCAACGTGACCACCGGTAAGATCTACTGGACAGTCCTCAACAAGGAACGCCGCGGCGACTACCTCGGCGGCACCGTTCAGGTGATCCCGCACGTTACAAATGAAATAAAGGACCGTATCTACCGCGTTGCAAACAGCGGCGCTGAAGCGGCTGACGTAGTTATCACCGAGATCGGCGGTACAGTCGGCGATATCGAGTCCACACCGTTCCTCGAAGCTATCCGCCAGGTCAGCAACGACGTCGGCAGAGAGAACGTGATGTACATTCACGTTACCCTGCTCCCGTTCATCTCCGGCAGCAACGAGCTCAAGACAAAGCCCACGCAGCACAGCGTCAAGGAGCTTCTCTCCATCGGTATCCAGCCGAACGTTCTGGTTCTCCGCAGCGACTGCGAGATACCCAAGGACATGATGGAGAAGGTAGCAAGCTTCTGCAACGTCCGCAAGGAGGACGTTATCCCGAACCTTACCGCTTCTTCCCTGTACGCAGTTCCGCTCATGCTCGAGGAAGCAGGTCTTGCGCACTCCGCATGCCACCACCTCGGTCTTGAGGACAGGGAGCCTGATCTCACCGAGTGGAAGAACATGGTACACATGCAGGAGAACGCAACAAAGCCGCTGACCATCGGGCTTGTCGGCAAGTACGTTGCGCTTCCTGACGCATACATCTCCGTTATGGAATCCATCAGACACGCAGGCGCAGCTAACGGCGCTGACGTTCACATCGAACTCATCAACTCCGAGGAAGTCACTCCCGAAACCTCCGAGAAGCTTCTCGGCAAGGTGGACGGCATCGTAGTCCCCGGCGGCTTCGGCGACAGAGGTATCGAGGGTAAGATAGAGGCTGTCCGCTACGCAAGAGAGAACAAGAAGCCTTACCTCGGTCTGTGCCTTGGTATGCAGATGGCTGTTATCGAGTTCGCGCGTCATGTCGGCGGTCTTGAGGGCGCAAGCTCCTCCGAGTTCGGTCAGCACCAGTACGACGTTATCGACATCATGCCCGATCAGAAGGGGGTTGACATGGGCGGTACAATGCGTCTGGGTCTGTACCCCTGCAAGCTCGACGAGGATTCCATCTCCCGCGAGCTCTACGGCGAGGGTCTTATCTATGAGCGTCATCGTCATCGTTACGAGTTCAACAACACCTACCGCGAGCAGCTCGCCGCAAAGGGTCTGAAGTTCGCAGGTCTTTCCCCCGACGGAAAGCTGGTCGAGATAGTTGAGCTTCCCAAGGACGTTCACCCCTGGTTCGTTGCAGTTCAGTTCCACCCCGAGTTCAAGAGCAGACCGAACAGACCTCACCCGCTGTTCAACGGTTTCATCAAGGCCTCCCTTGACCTCAAGAAGTAAAATTCATTGATAATTTAGCCGCCTGTAGACCGAGCGTTTTCAGGCGGCGTTGTTATATGTAAAATCAGCGTTAACATCAGATAAACATTGTGAAAGGACTAAATATGAGCGGCAAATTCTATGACAACCGTGAGCTTTCCTGGCTCAAGTT
>CAKSHG010000177.1 GCA_934456315.1 uncultured Oscillospiraceae bacterium
ATGCTCAACTACCCCTATGAGAACATCAACCAGTTCATTCGCCTGCTGGAGGAAGCCGCCGAGAATCCGGACGTGGTTTCCATCAAGATAACGCTCTACCGCGTTGCAAGGGACAGCAAAATCATCAGCGCCCTGACCCGAGCCGCCGAAAACGGCAAGGACGTCCTCGCGCTGGTGGAGCTGCGTGCGCGCTTCGACGAGGAAAACAACATCGGCTGGTCCAAGTGCCTGGAGGACGCGGGAGTTACCGTTATATACGGTCTTGACGAACTGAAGGTACACTCCAAGCTCCTGCTAATAACGCTGCGCGACGGCAACGACGTAAGCTACATCACCCAGGTCGGCACCGGCAACTACAACGAGCGCACTTCCAAGCTGTACACCGACCTCACGCTGATGACCGCCGACCGGGATTTCGGCTCTGACGCGTCTGTAGTGTTCAATGCGCTGGCAGTAGGCAATACAGTTGAAAGCACCAACAAGCTGCTTGTGGCTCCCAAGGGGCTCAAGAGCCGTATCGTGGAGCTCATCGACAACGAGATAACCTACAAGGACAAGGGCTACATCGGTATCAAGATGAATTCCCTGACCGACAAGGATATAATCGAGAAACTCGCCGAGGCGAGCCGCGCAGGCGTAAAGATAGAACTGGTAGTCCGCGGTATATGCTGCCTTATCGCGGGAGTTGAGGGCGATACGGAAAATATCCGCGTCATCTCCATCGTGGGAAGATTCCTGGAGCACAGCCGCATCTACATTTTCGGCACTGGCGAGCGCCGCAGGGTGTACATCTCCAGCGCGGACTTCATGACCCGCAACACCGAGCGCCGCGTCGAGGTAGCTGCTCCGCTGCTCGACCGCAGCATTGCCGACCGCGCGGTTGAGATATTCGAAACCATGCTCCGCGACAACGTAAAGGCGCGGGAGCAGGACAGCGACGGCAACTACTACCACGTTCAGCCGAAGGAGGGCGAGCCTCGGCTCAACTCCCAGATATATTTCTACGAACAGGCGTACAAGGCTGCGGAACAGGCACAGCAGGAGGAAGCGGAGCGCGCCAGGGCGCAGAGCAGCGCCCGCAAGCCCCTGACCCCCGAGGAACTGGCACAGGCTGCGGCAGCTCTGGGAGCGCCCTACGCAGTCCCGGAGGGCTGCGGGAAAACGACAGTACCGCTCCAGGCTGAAAAGCCTGTCCACCACGTTAAGATACGCAGGATAAAAAAGTAAAAGTTCAGGCTGCCCGGGTCCGCCCGGGCAGTCTTGTTACAAAATGGTTACAATGTTGTGTAATGGGTTTACAAAGTAAATCAAGTGTGTTATAATACCTTTGTAAAAAAACGAAACGAGGTGGAAAATGTCGTGAAACCCGTAAACGTGCCCGTACTGATACCTACATACGACCCGACTGAACGTATAATAGACGTAGCAAACGGACTTTTCAGCGCCGGATTCACCCGGCTGATAGTCATAGACGACGGCAGCCGTCCGGAGTGCGCACCGATATTCGCAAAACTTGAGGAAATGCCGCAGTGCACCGTTCTCCACCACGATGTTAACCGCGGAAAGGGACGCGGACTGAAAACCGGATTCTCCTATATAATGGAGCACCTCCCGGACTGCCCCGGCGTAGTCACCACTGACGACGACGGTCAGCATGCGCCGGAGGATATCCTGCGCTGCGCCGAAAAAATGCAGCAGACCGGAAGGGCAGTGCTGGGCGCGCGGGATTTCAGCGGCGGCGACGTCCCTCCCCGGAGCAGATTTGGCAACAACTGCACGCGGTTCGTTTTCCGGGCGCTCTGCGGAATAAAAATAACCGACACCCAGACCGGGCTGCGGGCGCTTCCGATAAGCTGCCTTCCGGCTCTGACAAAGCTAAGCGGCGAGCGCTTCGAATACGAAACCAACATGCTGCTCGAAATGAAACGGCTGGGGATCCCGTTTGATGAAGTGAAGATACAGACCATATATAACGATAAAAACAGCGGCTCGCACTTCCACCCGCTGCGGGACTCCATAAAGATTTACGCCGTGATATTCAAGTTCATGCTAAGCTCCGGGATATGCTCGCTCATTGATATCGGGCTGTTCACGCTTATTAATCTGCTCACCGCTCCGCTGTTCAGCAATGAAGAGCTTCGTATACTCGCTGCAACGGTCGGCGCAAGGTTGGTTTCCTCGCTGGTGAATTTCCTGGTGAACAGGAACGGAGTGTTCCGCTCCGGGAAAAATATCAGGCGCGCCGCAGTGCGATACTACACGCTTGCAGCGTGTCAGCTCGCGGTTTCCTGGCTGTGCGTCAGCGGTCTTGCAATGCTGTTCGGCGGCGGTGCAAGCATCTGGCAGACGCTCATCAAGATAATTGTGGATACAGCGCTGTTCTTCGTCAGCTTCGGGATACAGCGCGACTGGGTTTATGCAGACTGAAAGGAGCAGCCAGTGACTGATAACATGGTTTCAGAAGAAAGACCGCAGCGCAGCAGACCGCGGTTCAAGAAGAAAAAGAAAAGTCGCGCGGCTTGCGTTGTCCGGCGTATACTGCTGGTGCTGCTGACCGTGATACTCGCAGTGCTGGCGGCGCTGCTTGGCGTAGTGTACGTCATGGAGAAAGGTCCGTCGGAAACAGCGCGTAACCTTTTCGTGATATCCTGCCGGGAAACAAGCGCCATCAAATGGGTGCCGAACATATTCCTCTCCAGCGAGCAGGTGGAGCTCATCGCCGCGCAGAATGCGATACAGGAAACCGACGACATAACCGACCCGGGGCTTGTAAAAATCCCCGCGCCGGAAGAAATAAAGGACGCCGCCGGCTCCGACCCGGAAATCGACCCGGACGGCGATGGAATCGACATAATCGACGTCAGCGGATCCACGTTCAAAGGAAAGATGATGGTAGTCTACGACCCCTCCCGGGTATTCGTGGGCATTTCCGGAAAGTTCGGACTTGAGGAACAGGGTAAGACCCTGCCGGAAATATACGACTCCTACGACAACATTGTCGGCGCCATAAACGGCGGCGGCTTTGACGACCGTCCCGGTCACATGACCGGCGGCGAGCCTTGGGGTATCGTCATGTCGCAGGGCGAGGTGCTCTGGGGAACTCCGATGTACTACACCTGGGACACCATCGGGATAACCTACGACAACAAGCTCGTAGTCGGAAAGATGACCGTCCAGGAAGCTGTTGACATGGGCGTCCGGGACGCGGTGAAGTTCGGACCTATCCTCATCGTAAACGGCGAGCCGGTGGAAGCGTTAGGCGATGGAAGCGGACTGAATCCGCGTACCGCGATAGGACAGCGCGCTGACGGCGCAATGCTCCTGCTGACGATAGACGGCAGGCAGTCCAACAGCATCGGCGCAAGCCTTGCAGACGTCCGGGACGTAATGCTGGATTTCGGCGCGGTCAACGCCGCGAATCTTGACGGCGGCTCCTCAACAAGCATGATATACAACGGCGAGATGATAAACCAGAACGCGAGCCTTATCGGGCTCCGCAAGATGTGTACCGCGATACTTGTGAAGGGCGGTGACGCGCAGTGAGTGGGGAACATTCCGCAAAGAAGCCCCGCAGCCGCACTGGTACGATAGTCTTTTATTCTATCTATTTCGTGCTTCTGGCGGCAGCGCTGTCCGCTGCCGTAGTGGGGCTAGGCAAGCTGTGGGAGTTCTTGCAGCACTATGAGGCTTGTCAGATATACCACACCATCGACGCAGTAACTGCCGAACTCAATTCCGGGAATCTCGACCTGCTCTACGGCGGCATTGAGAGCGGGATCTCCCCCTACGAAAGCGAGGAATCGGCACAGCGGCAGCTCTCCGAGCGTTTCACCGGAGAATTCACGCTGAAAAAGAACATCAAGGAAAGCACCAAGGAAAACCCGGTCTACACGATAATCTGCGGAGATGAGCCTATTGCATTCGCAAGGCTGACCCAGACGGGAAAGGACGAACTGTACGGCTTTGAGATATTCGGAGTTGAAAGCGTCTACGGAATACAGCTTGTTCAGAACGAAAGCGTGAAGATTTCCCTTCCGACCGGGTGCACTGCCAGGATAAACGGCGTGGAGCTCTGCGACTGGTCAGAGCACGAAACAGCTGAAATCCCGGAGGCGGCGCAGTTCGGGGAATACCTGAACGGCGCCCCGCAAATGGAAAGCTACAAAGTGACAGGGCTGATGTACCCACCGGAGGTGGAGTTCACCGACGGAGCCGGAAAGGCTCTGATAACGCGGCGGGACGACAACGGCGCATACAGCTGCGACCTGCCGGTTTCAGACAGCGGTCTGGCTGAAAAGGCTGGTGAATTCGCGCTGGAATTCTCGGAACTGTACTCGAAGTACATCGCAAACGACGCGTATTTCTCGTCGATTTCCGGATATATCCCGCAGGGAACGGAGCTTTACGACAACCTGCGGACATACGAGGGACAGTTCTACACCTATCACAGCGGCTACGACTTCACTGACGGGCAGATACAGCGAATTACGCAGTATTCCAACGTATGCTTTGCGGTCCGGGTGAGCTACGTCCATAACGTATATTACGGCGGGGAAACCTACAGCTATCCCGCAGACAACACAATATACGCAGTCAACACGGAATCCGGCTGGCGGGCAGTCGGTCTGACGATGAACTAAAAACAGCGCCCCTGGCTTCCTGACCGGGGGCGCTGCGCATTACAAATCGGTTGAAAAAATCCGTAGGCTGTGC
>CAKSHG010000178.1 GCA_934456315.1 uncultured Oscillospiraceae bacterium
AATAATGATGTGCTATAATTCAGACAGCATATGACAAATGACTATCGTATGCGGTCATTTAATTAATTTTTTTTATGGAGGATTTCACCATGGAAAGAAAAGTAGTACTCATCACAGGCGGCGCAATGGGACAGGGCAAGGCACACGCTCTCAAGTTCGCGCAGAACGGTTTCGACGTTGTCCTCGCAGACATGCAGGATCCCGACGGCGAGGTTTTCAAGGCTACCGTAGCAGAGATCGAAAAGCTCGGCGCCAGGGCGCTCGCAGTGAAGTGCAACGTTACTTCCGACGACGACATGAAGGCAATGTTCGAAAAGGCATGGGACACCTTCGGCAGACTGGACGTCGTAGTCGCAAACGCAGGCGTCATCAACTTCGGCTACACCTGGGAGCTGACCGACGCGCAGGTGCAGAAGGTCATCGACATCGACCTCATCGGCACATGGCGCACCGATAAGTACGCTGCCCTCTACATGAGAAAGCAGGGCTTCGGACGTATCATCAACATTTCCTCCACCTCCGGCATGTACGGCACTCCTCAGCTCGCGACCTACTGCATGGCAAAATGGGGCGTGCGCGGCCTGACAAAGACCCTCGCCCAGGAACTCAAGGGCACCGGGATAGTCGTGAACACCGTCTGCCCGACAAAGGTAAAGACCCCGATGTGCGAAACCCAGAGCTACGTTGACTTCATCAACGACCTCACCGGGAAGCACTTCAAGGACTGGCAGGAGATGTACGACTCCGTTCCGTTCCTCGACGTTGAGGACATCTCTGACATGGTATTCTGGCTCGGCACCAGCCGCGCAGCAGGAAAGTTCAGCGGCCGCGACCTCGGTCTTGACCTCGGAACTCTCCAGCAGTAATTTCGGAGGTCGCAGATATGAGAATCACAAAAGGAACAAGATGGCGCGTATTCGCCGGCGTGTGGATACAGAGCCTTTTCACCTCCGCAACGGCTTATTTCAGCCTGTTCGCGCTTCCCCTTACCGGTCAGTTCGGCTGGAGCCAGTCCGATTTCAGCATGGCTTACACTATCTACATGTTCGTCTACTGCCTGATGGGATTCGTCGGCGGTATCCTTGCTGAAAAGCTCAAACCGATGGTCGCTATCTACATAGGTCTTGCGTTCTTTGCGGCTGGTTGGTTCCTCACCGGCTTCGCTGAAACTATCCCGCAACTGTACATTTTCTATGGTATCCTCGCGGGCGCAGGCGCTGGTACTATTTACCCCGCCTGCCTTCCCACCGCGCTCAAGTGGTTCCCCGACAAGAGCGGCTCCATTTCCGGTCTGGTTCAGGCGGGAGCCTCCTGCGGGCCGTTCATCATGTCCCCTATCGCGCAGATACTCATCGACAACTACGGCGCACAGATGACCTGCCGTATCCTCGCGGTCGTGTTCCTCATCGGAATCGGCGCGGTTGCCTGGATGATAGTCCCCTGCCCCGAGGGCTGGCTTCCAGACGGCTGGAAGCCCTCCGCAGAGCAGGCTAAGGTACTCAACACCAAGAACTACAATATTCCCGGCATGGTAAAGACCCCGGTGTTCTGGGTGCTCGTTATAATGTTCATCTTCGCTAACGCGGCAGGCACCATGATGGTCAGCGCGACCTCCCCCATCGCGCAGAATCAGATAGGTCAGGACGCTATGACTGCGGCTCTCTGCGTAAGTATCATGACCCTCGCGAACATGTTCGGACGTATCGGCTTCGGATTCATCTATGACAAGCTCAAGGGCTGGAACTCGCTCATTCTCGTGCTCCTCATCAACGGTATCTCGATGATAATGCTCACCTTTGCGAACAATCTTCCCTACTTCATCGTGTGTATCTGCCTCGTCGGTTTCTCGTTCGGCGGTCTGCTGGTAGTGTTCGCTCCTATCGTCAAGAACGTTTTCGGCAGCAAGTTCTATAACAGAAATTACGGTCTTATCTTCATCGGCTACGGTATCGGAGCGTTCGTCGGTCCTAAGATCAGCGCAAGCTTCTACGACAGCACCAACTCTTACGTTATGGGCTATATCGGCTCCGCGGTACTTGCCGCAGCCGCTATCGTGCTTGTGTTCGTTGCAAAGAAGCTCGTTTCCAAGATGCAGGAAAAGAACGTCTGATTGTTACAGCAAAAGCGCCGGCTGTCTTGTCGGCGCTTTTTATTTTTCTGGAGGTACTATGAAACTACTGGTCACTTACAAGCTGAAAAATCCTGACGCGCCCGGATTCCTCCGGGAGCTTTCCGCACTTGGAATACCGGAGGTCGTCCGGGCGGAGAAAGGCTGCGTGCGCTATGAATACTTCCTGCCTGCGGACGGCGCGGCAGACCGCGTTCTGCTGGTCGAGGAATGGGAGAGCGCAGAATTACAGGCGCTCCATCTGGAACAGCCCCACATGAAGCGCCTTGCCGAAATAAAGCCGCATTACGTCGCAGAAACCACCGTAGAACTTATGGTCACCTCTAAAAACCTTGTTTGAGAGAAAATGTGTATAGCACACCGACTGCTTCTTCAAACCTCCTCGTAAGGCATACAGCCTTACTTCGTCGGCTTTCATCGCATTCGGCGCACTCTACACATTTTCCCTTTTCAAACCGGTTTTTAGAGGTTCCCTTATTACTGAACGGTAAACCGCCTGCGGGTCAGGAAACTCTCGAACCGGAACCTCCTTTCGAGGAGGTTCCCGCACAGCCCGACAGCCTTTCCCATCGTGAACGCCGCGAGGACTGTACCGATACCAAGCCCCTCGACATGCCCCAGTCCGAAGAATGTCAGCGCGGCGGTCACCGCCAGGCAGGCTACATCGAAGCCTATTTTTATCTTAGGATAGCCAACTCCGGTGATTTCGGAAAGCTCCCGGGGGAACAGGTCTGTCGGGACTATCGGAAGTCCGCAGCGGTTGGACAGCGCTATTCCTACGCTCAGGATAACGTAGCTAAGCAGGAACCACACAATGCGCCATGGCAGGCTGTCCGGCAGGACGTTTATCCACATTTTATGAATGTCCAGCAATACTCCGAAAACGAATCCCACAACGAAGCTGAACAGGTAGGACGGAACGAATTTCTTCCGCATTATCATCAGCGACAGCACAAGCAGACCCTGGAAAATGTAAGTCCAGGTGCCGAGGGACAGCGTCGGGAACACCTCCGAAAACGCATACGGGACGCTGGATATCGCGGAGATTCCCGCCGCGGAATACAGCATGAGCACCACTCCGAAGCTGTTTATCGTGACCGCCAGCGGAAGTGCAAGTTCGCCGCGAAAAAGGATTTTTTCTTTTGACATGATATGTGCCTCCTTTATATCTTACGATAATTATTTTAGCACTATCAGTTCTGCGTTTCAAATGAATATTTTTCATAATTGCATAGATTTTTTCGATAAAATGTGGTATAATCTTATCATGGAGGAATGAACATGAATCTTGACCATCTAAGATATTTCGTTAAGCTCGCCGAGGTGCGCCACTACACCCGCGCTGCGGAGCAGCTCTGCATTTCGCAGCCCAGTCTTAGCCACGCGATAAATCAGCTGGAATCCGAACTGGGAGTGCCGCTTTTCGAGCGCTCCGGGCGCAACACTACGCTCACGCGGTTCGGCGAGGAGTTCCTGGAATGCGCACAGCGGTCGCTGGAAACGCTCGATGTGGGGGTCGGCTCGCTTCAGCGCTCCGCGCGGGGCGAGGGCGTTGTAAGGCTTGGATTCCTGCGGACGCTCGGCGTGGACTACATTCCGCGGCTGACTGCGGATTTTCTTGCCGCCGACCCGGAATGCGGTATAAAGTTCACGTTCCATTCCGGGCTTTCCGGAGAACTCATCGACGGGCTGCTGCAGCGGAAATTCGACCTGGTATTCTGTTCCGAGCCGGACCCGTCGCTAGGGCTGTCGGCTGTGCCGGTCACTTCGCAGGAACTGGTGATGATAGTCCCGAAGGGACACCCGCTTGCGGGGCTTGAGAGCGTCGACCTTGCGGATACGCTGCAATATCCTGCGGTGTGCTTTGCGGAGGGCTCCGGTCTGCGGAAAGTCATCGACAGAATGTACGAGCAGGTCGGCGGGAATCCGGTTTCGTTCATCGAAACGGAGGAGGACGAGGTCATCGCCGGGCTTGTCGCGGCAGGATTCGGGGTGGCGGTGGTGCCGTATATGGATATGCTGCAAAAGCTCGATATTTCAGTGCTGAAGATAGGTTCGCCGCCCTACCGCCGGGATTTCTTCATGGTGCAGGACGATTCGGTGTTCCTGCCGCCGGCGGCGCAGCGGTTCCGGAGTTTCGTGCTCGGACGGGCGTGGAACGGCGGAGCGGAGTAAATGTAATGGTCACCTCTAAAAACCTTGTTTGAGTGAAAATGTGTATAGCACACCGACTGCTTCTTCAAACCTCCTCGTAAGGCATACAGCCTTACTTCGTCGGCTTTCATCGCATTCGGCGCACTCTACCCATTTTCCCTTTTCAAACCGGTTTTTAGAGGTTCCCTAATAAAAAAGGACCCTTCCGGTTGCGGAAAGGTCCTTTTCTTATAAGCTGATCAGCCGTTGATTATCGAGTCGATGACCGGAGAGTACTCCGCGCTAAGCTTCGTGAACGACTCGCCGTGGAACATCGGGTCGAACAGTATCGTGTTGCAGATAGTCTTGAGGTCGTCGTTGAAGCCCCAGCAGTCGTCAAA
>CAKSHG010000179.1 GCA_934456315.1 uncultured Oscillospiraceae bacterium
TACGTCCCAGATGGTTGGGCTGGTGCGGGCTATCATCTCGGCGGTGGGAGTGTCTATCGGGGTTATCAGGAAGTACACCGTGGAGCTTATCAGGCTGATAACCACCTGCGTCCCGAAGCGCAGGAGCGCTCTCCGCAGCAGCCGCAGGTCGCGCACGGCGAGGGAGTATCCCATCGTCATGATACCGCTCATCAGCGGGGATATCAGCATTGCGCCGATTATGACCGCCGTGGAGTTCATGTTCAGACCTATCGACGCTATTAGCGCCGCCAGACACAGTATCCACATGTTGGGTCCGTGGATAACGGTGTTTTCCAGCATCATTTCGTCGATCTCTTCATAGCTCATCATGCCGTCGTGCATGTTCAGCATGTCTGCGAAGAACTTGCGCACTCCGGTGCGCTTTTCCTTTATCTCTTTATGTATGCCTCTGTCTATTTCGTCGGCTTTTTCTGTTTCTTTGCTCATTACGACACCTTCTTGCAATAATTTCCTACATTATAGCACGGGTGTGGATAAAAAGTCAACAACGTTTTGCGCTTTCGTTTGGAATACTGCTTTACAATGGCGCGAGGTTGTGATATAATTATAGAGTATAGATTTTCCAAGAAAGGACGATAAAATGTTAAAGCCTTTTTCCGACCGCGTTTCCGGGCTTCAGCCGTCCGCGATACGCGAGATACTTAAATTTACCGCCGACCCCGAGGTCATAAGCTTTGCCGCAGGAAACCCCGCTCCGGAGGCTTTCCCGGTGGACACGATCGCGAAGCTCTCCGCTGACATTTTCCGCGAGGAGCCGATAAACGCGCTTCAGTATTCCATCACCGAGGGCTATCCGAAGCTCCGCGAGTGGCTGAAAGCCGACCTCACGAAAAAGGGACTGTTCCGCGATGGTGACCAGGTAGTCATCACAAGTGGAGCGCAGCAGGCGATCGAAACCACCGCCAAGATACTCTGCAACGAGGGCGATGTGATAATCTGTGAGGATCCGGCGTTCGTAGGCTCGCTGAACGCGTTCAGAAGCTACGGCGTCAAGCTCGTCGGCGTTCCGATGGACGACGACGGCATGAAGCCGGACAGCCTTGAGGAGGCTCTGAAAGCCAATCCAACCACGAAGTTCATCTACACTATCCCGAACTTCCAGAACCCCACCGGAAAGACCACCACGCTCCAGCGCCGCAGGGAGATACTCGCCCTTGCAGAGAAGTACGGCGTGTACATTCTGGAGGACAATCCCTACGGAGCGCTGCGCTTCGAGGGCGATGACGTGAAGTCCATCAAGGAGCTTGACACAAAGGGCAACGTGCTCTACTGCGGAACGTTCTCCAAGACGCTGGCGCCGGGGCTGCGCGTAGGCTACCTGCTGGGTCCGTCCGACGTCGTGTCGAAAGCGGTCGTAGGGCTCCAGACAAGCACGGTGCACACCAACATCTGGGCGCAGATGCTGACATACCGCTTCCTGACGACAGTGGATTTTGACGAGCACCTGAAAAAGCTCCAGGCTATCTACCGCCACAAGTGCCACCTCATGCTGGAGGGGCTCGAAAAGGAGCTTCCGGATTTCATCAGCTTCACGCGTCCGCAGGGCGGTCTGTTCATCTGGGCGACCCTGCCGGAGAAGTACGACATGAACGCTTTCTGCAAGGGCGCTGTCGAGCGCAAGGTCGCGGTAGTTCCCGGGAACGCGTTCTGCTCTGACGAGAGTGCGGTTTCCCATTCGTTCCGCCTGAACTTCTCTACCCCGACCGACGAGCAGATCGAAAAGGGCGTGAAGATACTCGGCGCCGCAGCTAAGGAGCTTTTAAAGTAATTTCAGAATATAAAACCGGGAGGTGAGGCTATGGTATGCGGAAAATGCGGAAAGGCGTTCGACGAGGGCGCGCAGAGCATAGAAGGGAGCTGTCCGTTCTGTAAGACGGTACACACTCCGGAGGGAGAGCCTATCCGCGAGCTTAAAGGGATACTGGGCTACATCGTGCAGCATTTCGGCGGCAGCACCCTGCTTGACCGCCGTCGCACTGACGCGCTCATAGCCGACATCTTCCCGAAAGAAACGGCGGCGCGGCGGCTTTGTTATGTGGCGCTGTACGACGGGTGCGCGCAGAAGCTGTGGGCGGTGCGGGGCAAGCCGTTCGAGGTGCGCTCTGCTGCGGCGGCGAGGTGCGTGAAGTCGCTTCGCGACGAAATAGGGCTGAAAGGCCGCGCCGCAGCGTCGGCGGTGGAAGCCGTCGCGGAGGCGCTGGGCTGCGATATCGCGTTCAGAATGGACGCTCCGCCCTCCGCCGCTGAAACCGAGAGCCGCAAGAACATCACCGACAGCGCGGAGCAGTACAGCCTGGGGCGTCATTTCGACCGCATAAAGGACTACAATAAGGCGCTGTACTGGTTCGTGCAGTCAGCGCAGCAGGACTGCGCCGAGGCGGAGTACTACGTTGGATTCTACCTCATGGAGGGCAGGGGCGGCACGCAGGACGTCAAAACTGCACGGGAATGGTTCCTGCGGGCGGCGGAAAACGGCGTTCCTGCGGCGCAGTACATGACGGGGTATTTCTATGCCGAGGGCATTGCCTGCGAGCTGAACGAGGGAGCGGCTTTCGAGTGGTTCCTGCGGTCGGCAAAGCAGGGGTACGAGGAAGCCATAAAGGTCATCGCACTAAGCTATGAAACCGGCACGTTCGTCGACGAGAACGCCGAAACTGCGGCGCGCTGGAGGAAGCTGCTCCCGGATCAGCCGGAATCCACCGAGCCGCCGCCCGACGAAGAAACAGAGCCGCCGGAGCCGCTTCCGGACGACGGCGAGGAGAATTATCAGTCCGCGCGGAGGTGCCTTGCCGAAAAGGACTACACCGGAGCGGCGATGTTCTATCGCCACGCTGCGGAAGCAGGTCACGCCAAGGCGCAGTGCAGCTACGGAAAGTGCCTGTACCTCGGCACCGGCGTCGAGAAGAACATCTACGCGGCGTTTTCGTGGTTCTCGAAGGCTGCGGCGCAGGGGCTTGACATCGCGCAGTACAATCTCGGGGTGATGTACCTCCGGGGCACCGGCGTAGAGAGGGACCGCGGCGAAGCGAAGCGGTATTTCCGGCTTGCTGCGGAGAACGGACATACAGAAGCGGCAAAGGTACTTGAAAAACTGGAAAAACAGGAACATAAATGATCGGAGGAAGCAAAGTGAAAGCAGCAGTTATCCTTACAAAATGCAAGAACGACCACGCCCTGTTCGGCATACGCACGGAGCAGCGCGAGGACGGCGGCTGGTACGCCACCTGGGCGTTCAGGGTGTCCGAGCAGACCGCGGAGCGCGAGAAGTTCGGCGACACGCAGATAAGCGGCAATATCTACATCACCACCGAGTATCCGTCCTGCCCGTACTGCGGCGCAAAGGGATTCTTCCAGTGCGCGGAGTGCGGAAAGACCACCTGCTGGAACGGCGAAACGGAAACCGTCTGCGAGTGGTGCGGCAACGAGGCTGAAACCGCTGCCGAGGAGAAGTTCGATTCCATCACCGGAGGCGGCTTCTGATGATGAAGGTCGGCGACAGAGTTCCGCTGGAGCTTGGCGGCGAAGCGGAGATAACCCAGCTCCTGGGTCAGGGCGGTCAGGGCGCGGTCTACCGCGCCTCCTACCGCGGGAGAGATTACGCGCTGAAGATGTACTTTACGAAGAAACTGAAAAATCCCGCGATGTTCCGCGAGAATTTGCAGCGCCTGTGCGAGGACGGCAGCAGATCTCCGGCGTTCGTAATGCCGCTGATGATGACTGCGGATACGTCGGAGGGTTTCGGCTTCCTGATGGAGCTTATCCCGCCGGAATACGCTCCGTTTTCGGATATTCTGAATGCGCGGGTGAAATTTTCCGGGCTGTATTCAATCGTGAATGCCGCGATAAGGATAACCTCCGCGTTCCGTGAGCTTCACAATTCCGGCAGGAGCTATCAGGACCTTAACGACGGCGGATTCTTTATCCGCCCGACGGACGGCGACGTGCTCATCTGCGACTGCGACAATATCGCGCCCTACGGCGAGAATCTCGGCATAGCCGGGAAGCCCGGCTACATGGCGCCGGAGATAGTTCGCGGCGAGAAGGCGCCTGACAAGCTCACTGACCGCTATTCCCTCGCGGTGGTATTGTTCCGTCTGCTGCTGCGCGGCGACCCGCTGGAGGGCAGCAGGGTGCTTAAAAGCGTCTGCCTTACCGAGGAAGCGGAGCGCCGTCACTACGGCTACGAGCCGATGTTTGTCTACGACCCGTCGGACGATTCCAATCGTCCGGTGCGCGGGGTGCACAACAACATCATAAAATTCTGGCGGATAATGCCTGATTATATCCGGGACGCTTTCACGGTGTCGTTCACCGACGGGCTTTTCCAACCGGAGAAGCGCCTTATCGAAAAGCAGTGGCTCGACCTGCTTGTCAGAGTGCGCGGCGACATCTGCGCCTGCACCTGCGGTGCGCAGGGGTTCATATCCGGCTCGGAGCGCGACCCTGACGGTAAGGTGGTCTGCCCCTGCGGCACGCATTACCAGCCGCCGCTAGCGCTCCACCTCGGAAAGCAGCGCGTACTGCTGTTCGACGGAGCAAGGCTGTTTGACGAGAATGTGCAGTGCCTCGG
>CAKSHG010000180.1 GCA_934456315.1 uncultured Oscillospiraceae bacterium
GGCGAGGAGTTCGGTCCGGAGAATATACTCCCGTACCGTACCACGATCAGTAACGGCACGAAGAAAGTTCGGATAGTGATAGCGGGCGCGGAGGTTCCTGCGGGAGCATACTGGCTGTACGCGATATCCGACGACGGAAACGGGAAGTACACCACTGTGATGTCGGAGGGATTATCCGTTGAGGAATTCGCAAAGGTGCTTTCGGACGTGTACCTTTGATTATACGCTGAAATAGCATGTGGGCTGCCGAAAGGCAGCCCACATTTGCTGTGAATCAGAACCTGATATCCCCGGGAATATCGGCGGGTGCGTTAACTAGCTCGGTGAAAAGCTCGCTGTAGCTTAACTTGCCGGGCTTCAGCAGAACGGCTCCGGCGCGCATACTTACCGGTATCTCGGTACCATTGTGGAGGACGCTCTCGCCGTTGTGCGCAAGTATCCTCCCGGCGAGGGCTTCCACCTGCGCCTTGTCGGAAAGTCCGGTCAACATCACGAATTCATCGCCCCCTATGCGGAACATCATCATTCCGTCGGAGCATTCACGGTCTATCCGGCGCAGGCATTCCAGTATCACCTTGTCGCCGGCGTCGTGACCCAGGGAGTCGTTTATCTCCATCAGATGCGAGGTGTCAAAGCAGACGGCGTAGGTGCCCTGCCTGGTTCTAATGTAGTCGTAAAGCTCGGAAATATCGTACTTGCTTGTCATGATCATCTCTCCTCCACGCATAAAGTGCCTGGGGAAGTCAAGACGCGGGCAGAGCCCGGAAAACCTCCAGCTCCTGCGGTACTCCGACGGAGTTACGCCCCATACCCGGGAAAACGCCCGGGTGAAAGCCTCAGCGCTGCCCCAGCCGTACTCCACTGCGATATCCAGTGCGGTGCGGTCGGTCTGCTGTAGGTCCCGGGCGGCTGCAGTGAGCCGTCTGCGGGTGACGTAATCCCCGACGCTTTTCCGGAACACGCTGCGGAACATCTTTTGCAGCCCCGACAGCGAGCAGCAGGCGTACCGTGCGCACTTCTCCTGGGAAAAATCCGCAGTCAGGTTCTGCTCGATGTATTCCAGCGCGGCGGTCAGATGGTTCAGCTTGTCGACGTCCATGTTATTCCCCTTTCGTTAGGTGTAAGCTTACACTTATATTATAGCGTCCGGAGGGGCTTTTGTCTTGATAATTTGAGTAAATCAGAGGATAGCTGCGGCTTTTTCAGGCAGCTCGCAGAACTCGCGTATCTCCGGCACCGGGCGATTCATCTGACCGAATCCGTAGGCGGCGCGAATGAACGGGATCCCTGCAAAGTCTGCGGAATCCAGGTCGCCCTGGGTATCTCCCACATACACTGCCTTATCGATGGAATTCCGCTTTATCACAAGCTTGATGTTCTCGCCCTTGGAAAGCCCGGTCCCGCCCGCGCTCTCGAAGTCGTCGAACAGCCCGCGCATATCCGCGAAGTCCAGAAAATCCTGAATGTATCCGTCCTGGCAGTTGCTGACGATAATCAGCGTGTATTGCTCTCGGAGCAGCTCAAGGGTTTCGCGCAGCCCAGGGTACAGCTTCCCGCCGTGTTCCGCGATGTATTCCAGTTCGTAGCGGACGCATTCATTCAGAACTTTCCGGCGCAGCTCGTCCGGGGTGTCCGGCAGGGCGATGGAGAATATCTGGTCGAGGGTCTTTCCCATGAATCCCTGTACGTCCGCAGGGGTCAGGCGGCGGGTTATCTCCGGGTATCTGCCGAATACGATGTTCCAGGATTCACAGACGCTCCCGGAGCTGTCCCACAGTGTTCCGTCAAGGTCAAAAATTATCGCTTTTTTCATGCTTGTATCTCCTTTGCATTTATAGTACTATTATAATTGCCGGAGGGGAATTTGTCAACGTGTTCCTTTGGTACTTGCATTTTTTTTCAAACTGTGATATACTAGAAATGATAATGCGGTTTTATGCCCATCTGTGGCGTACCGCTGTAAACAGGAGATGCATAAATGCCAAAGGAAAACAATTACAACGATCTTGTGTCGCTGAAGGGTCCTGACCAGGTGCGCTTGCGCCCGGGCGTAATTTTTGGCTCGGACAGCGTCGACGGCTGCCGCCACTCGGTGTTCGAAATTATCTCGAACTCCATCGACGAGGCGCGCGAGGGCTACGGTAAGCGCATAATAATCACGCTTCATGAGGATAAGTCCATTACTGTCGAGGACTTCGGCAGAGGTATCCCGATAGATTTCAACAAATCAGAGGAAAAATACAACTGGGAGCTTGCGTTCTGCACGCTGTACGCGGGAAGCAAGTACAACAACAATTCCGGCGGAAACTACTCGTTCGCGCTGGGTCTGAACGGCCTGGGTCTGTGCGCGACGCAGTTCTCCAGTGAATACATGGAGGTGGAGAGCCGGAGAGGGCAGTGGAACTACTCGCTGCGGTTCGAAAAGGGCTTCAACGTCACCCAGGACGAGCGCGGATTCAAGAAGTCCCGCGGCGACGGTACCACCGGCACGAAGATAACCTGGAAGCCCGACCTCGAGGTGTTCACTGATATCGACATCGGTGCGGACTACCTCGCGGATATCCTCCGCAGGCAGGCGGTAGTCAACGACGGCGTTGAGCTGGTCCTGAAAAGCGAGCATGAGGACGGTACGTTCACCGAGCAGATCTTCTGCTACGAAAACGGAATCAGCGACTACCTGCTGGAGGTAGTCGGCGAGAAGTCGCTGACCACTCCGCAGCACTGGACCGCCGAGCGCCAGGGCCGCGACCGCGAGGACAAGGACGAGTACAAGCTGAAAATGAACGTCGCGTTCACGTTCAGCAAGGAAGTGCAGTTCATCGAGCACTACCACAACTCCAGCTGGCTGGAGCACGGCGGAAGCCCGCAGAAAGCGCTCCAGAAAGCATTCCTGTCGCAGATAGACGGCTACCTCAAAAACGGCAGCAAGTACAACAAGGGCGAAAAGAGCATAAAGTGGGAGGACATCGAGGACTGCCTGGTGTTCATCTCGAACAACTTTTCGACCCAGGCAAGCTACGAGAATCAGACCAAGAAAGCCGTAACCAACGAGTTCATCACCGAGGCTATGACCGAGTGGCTGAAGCACCAGCTCGAGGTCTACTTCCTGGAAAACCCCGACGAAGCGGTCAAGATAGGCACGCAGGTGCTGATAAACAAGCGCTCCCGCGAGAACGCCGACAAGGTGCGCCAGAGCACGCTCCAGAAGCTCACCGGCACCATCGACCTCACCAACCGCATAGATAAGTTCGTCGACTGCCGCAGCAAGGACGTTTCCCGCCGTGAGGTCTACATCGTGGAGGGTGATTCCGCGCTGGGCTCGGTAAAGCTCGCCCGGGACGCAGAATTCCAGGCGGTCATTCCGGTAAGAGGTAAGATACTGAACTGCCTGAAGGCAAGCTACGATAAGATATTCAAGAGCGAGATAATCACGAATCTGATAAAGGTGCTGGGCTGCGGCGTTGAGGTCAAGACCAAGGCGAACAAGCAGCTTTCCACGTTCAACCTTGATAACCTGCGCTGGAACAAGATCGTTATCTGCACCGATGCCGACGAGGACGGATTCCAGATACGCACGCTGATACTCACGATGATACAGGAGCTGTGCCCCACGCTCATCGAAAAGGGCTACGTCTACATCGCGGAATCCCCGCTGTACGAAATAACCACCAAGGAGCGCACCTACTTTGCCTACACCGAGCCGGAAAAAACGAAGATACTCGGCATGATAGGCGACGCGAAGTACACCATTCAGCGAAGCAAAGGTCTTGGCGAGAACGACCCTGACATGATGAGCCTGACCACTATGAATCCCGACACCCGCCGCCTGATAAAGGTCAACCCCACGGACGTGGAGGCTACCCGAGAGATGTTCGATGTGCTTCTCGGAAACGACCTTGAGGGGCGCAAGCGGTTCATCAAGGAAAACGGCAGCAGGTACCTTGCCGCCGCTGATATCAGTTAAATTCCACGACAAAGGAAGATAGATTTGAAGAAAAACACTCCAAAGAAGCAGCCCAGGAAGTTCAGCTCCCAGATAGCCGGGGCGTACATCGAGGGCAGCGGAATAGTCGAGCAGAAGGACATCGTAAGCACTCTTGAGGAGAACTACATGCCCTACGCGATGAGCGTTATCGTCAGCCGTGCGCTGCCGGAGATAGACGGCTTCAAGCCCTCCCACCGCAAGCTGCTCTACACGATGTACAAGATGGGTCTGCTGACCGGAAACCGCACGAAATCCGCGAACATCGTCGGTCAGACCATGCGGCTGAATCCCCACGGCGACGCCGCCATCTACGAAACGATGGTAAGGCTTGCGCGCGGCAACGAAGCGCTTCTCCACCCCTACGTCGACAGCAAGGGAAACTTCGGCAAGGCGTATTCCCGCGACATGGCTTACGCGGCTTCGCGATACACCGAAGCGAAGCTCGAGCCGATAAGCGCGGAGCTTTTCGCCGAGATAGACAAGGAAGCCGTCGACATGGTGCCCAACTACGACAACACCATGCTGGAGCCGAGCCTTTTCCCGGTGAGATACCCGGCGGTGCTGGTCAACAGCAACTTCGGACTTGCCGTATCCATGGCGAGCAACATCTGCTCGTTCAA
>CAKSHG010000181.1 GCA_934456315.1 uncultured Oscillospiraceae bacterium
ACATCGCCGATGTTTTCCATCGCGAGCGCGTTTATTCGGTCGTATTCTGTTTCCGGCATCACATTTCGGGAGCGGCACAGGGATTCTGCCGTGCCGTCGTTGAGTGCTTTCAGCAGGGCGATATCGTCATCAGTGAGCGCCTGCGCGAATTCCCGCCAGCCGTCCGGAAGCCCGGAAAATGCGGAGCTGACCGCTCCCGATACCGTGCTGATTTCCGCCGGTCCGGCGTTATCTGCGTAATGCGCGAATCCGGCAGCCTGCTCGTCAAAATCGTCCTCGGAGATATCGTGGATACGTTCGGAGAGCTCGTCAGCGGTCACCGTGTCGGCTTCCTCGACTATGAGTTTGCGGGTAGTTTCGTCCGATTCCTCGCGGATTTTGGCAAGCTGCGTTATATCTATCTCTACAGGGACGGGCTTCTGCGGGGCTGCGGAGCCGGGTGAGGGGGATTCGTCAAAATTATATGCGCTGCGCTTTTTAGGCTGCTTTTTCGGAGGGTAAATGCCGTTCTGGTCGCACCAGGCATTTACGGCGTCCGGCAGCAGCTCCTCGAATTCCGGAGCTGCTGCTGCGCGCACGAGCTTGTCGCGGTTGAGAAAATCGTTCAGCACCGGGGTGATGTTCGGGGAGATCCCGTAGCGGAATCCGGTACGCTTTCGCAGTACGGATTCAATGCTTTTCAGTATCCACCCGGCGAAGCTGCGGTACGGCGAAGGCTCGAACGATTCCAGGCATGGTTCGCCGCGTTTCAGCGTGTACTGTTCAGTGGGGCTGATTTTCAGGCTGTGGAAGCCGTCCATGCGCGACATATCCACATAGGCGCCGCTGAACGGTACCCAGGAGAAATCCTTGCGGAGCTTTCCGCACAGCAGCTCGAACATAGTTATACCGGATTTGTCGAAGTAGCCGTCCAGCGCAGTCAGGGCGGCTTCAAGAGCGCCGTCTAAAAGCGGTCGGGTTTTATCGCTGAAGAAAATGCTTCCGCGCAGGTTGTATGAGGATATCTGCATGAGATAATCAAGCTTTCCGGAGTAACGGTGCTCCATAATATCCAGGTCGTCCGGGGGACGGGTGTCGAGAGCGGATTCGGCGGGGGAATCGGAGATGTCCCCGACATCGTTGAATGCGCGGAAATCCTTGAGCCACCGCGGGAGAACGGTATCCAGAGCCGGGCAGAAGCTGCGGCAGCCCTCCCACACGGCGGAGAGCCGATTGTACGCGTCCGCTGATGAAAGCACGCCTATTTTGTTCAGCAGCTCATAGCAGTACAGTATGATATAGGGTTTGTCGACAGGGGTGTACACGCCGCTGCGCGCATCTGTGCGCCAGGTGAAGTAGGTGCGCAGCTGGTCCGTAGACATAGCGCCGTAGATGGGACGGTCGATGTTGCAGAAGCACTTCATGGAGAAGTCGTCCGTGACGTCTTTCATGAATTCCCCCTGTTTTATCAGAGTTTCTTCGGCGTTCTTCTTCAGCATGAATCCGGTGTAGAACGTATGGGAAAGATACCGCATATCCTCGATTTTTGTACGGATATCGAAATCCTCGCCGTCGGTTTCGTGCATTGACGGGGCGTATGCAAGCTCGTCCGGCAGAAGCTCCTGAGGGGTTCCTGCCGGCTTTCCGGTGAGATAGTCGAGGTTTTCACGCGGGGGGCGGGGAGGTATCCTTTCGCCGTAGGACTTTTCCTCCTCCCTGGTGGATTCTATCGCCTCTTTCACGATGGAACTTATCTTGTCCTGGATAGACTGTCTGACTGCCTGGCTGACTTCCTCGCGGAAAGCGTGCCCAGCGGGCGTGCCGGAATGTTCCGCAGATTCTGCGGGCTGATTCTTCATTTCGATTATCCGCCGTAGCTCCTCCTGGATCTCCTCTTTTGATTTCGCGCTGTTATCCATCATCAGCCGGAACTTGTCAGCCATGATACTCACCTCTTTTGCAAAAAACGGCAGAAGATTCCGCCGTTTGAGTGTTTACTTTTCTGCTTTTTCATCGGACCCCGTATCCTCTGGAGAAGGCTCGACATATGCGATGAGCGTTTCCCAGTCCTCGGGGAATCCCAGGTCTTTCAGCCGCAGCACGTCGGAATTCTTCTTGATGAGCCTGGAGATAGGCTTCACAACGCGTGCGTTCCATGCTTCGTGGTCGTGTGCAAGCTGCTTTAGAACTATTATATACCCGAACACGTCAGGCTTGAGCTCAATATCCAGCCCCTTTGGAACGCGCGGCTCCACCTGGAACGTGTTTCCGTAAAGGCGGTTGTAGTGCGCGCAGTAATTCCGCAGTTCGTTCATGCAGAACAGCCAGTTGTCAAGATCGGTGCTGGAGCAGCCGTAGTAGCGGTCGGCGAGCTCTTTCTTGTCGCCGGACTGCATATCCTTGTAGAAAAACGCCAGCGTGCCGAAGCTGAACAGCTCCATGACCACCCACAGCGGGAATGCGCCGCAGTATTTGGAGTTGTAGTGCCGCACGAATTCGCGGTCGTCGTTTACCTCGATGAGGTGTCGCACTTTGTTCATGAACTGCTGGTGGTTGTGCCGGAAGTCGAACGAGGAAGCGTTCAGATATCCCAGTGCGCCGTATTTCAGAGCGTGGTAGTTGGACACGGCGGCGCGCATTGCTATTTCCGTTTCCTCAAGCGCCGCGAGCAGAATGCTCCGCAGCTTGCGGTCGGATTCGTACACCCGCAGGATATTTTCGAAAGTCGTGCCTTTTTCGTACTGTCCCTTGCGGACGGTGAACGGTGCAAAGTAGTCCGACAGCCTGAAATAGTTGATGTATGTCAGGGTCCTTTCCGCCAGCTTTTCGTCCTTGATTATGCAGCCGCGCTCACGCAGCTTCTGTATCTGTTCTTTTATGGTAGCCGGTATCTTTTGATTCATGTCGGCGCCTTTCGAATAATGTGTCGTGTTTAGGGGAGAGGTCAGTCCATCCAGAATACTTCGCGCTCGTGCTTGCTCTTGCGCGTCATGAGCGCGGAAATGCTCGCTCTCGGGTCGAAGCCCTCATAGCATATCTTTACTATCTGTTCGATTATCGGAGTGTCTATGCCGCGCTCCTGCGCTAATTTGTAGGCGATTATGCTGCTGGTGTACCCCTCGACGGTGCCGACCTGCTTGACGGCCTCCTGGGCGGGAGTGCCCTTGCCGATGAGGTTTCCGGCGCGGAAGTTTCGGGAGTGCAGCGAGGTGCAGGTAACGATGAGGTCGCCTATTCCAGCCATGCCGGTGAAAGTTTTCCAGTTTGCGCCCAGACCTACGCCCAGGCGGGTTATCTCGGTCATTCCGCGGGTCATCAGGGCGGCTACGGTGTTGTCGCCGAGTCCCATTCCGCGGGCGATACCGCAGCCGAGGGCTATCGGGTTTTTAAGCACGCCGCCAAGCTCGCAGCCCGCAACGTCGTCGTTAACATAAATGCGGTACTTCTCGTTGGAGAGTGTGCGCTGGATAAACTCCGCAACGCCGTCGTTGTTGCTGGCACAGACTTCCGTTGTGGGGACCAGCCGCGCTATCTCCTCGGCATGGCAGGGTCCGGTGATAACGCCCACCGGGTTTTCCGGAAGCTCCTCGGAGATTATCTGTGACAGCCTGTAGCCGGTGGAGCCTTCCAGACCCTTGCTGACGTTTATCATGATGGTTGACTTGTCAACGTAGGGCTTTACGGTCTGTATCGCTTCGCGGAAAAACGGCGAGGGGATAGCCACAAGCACGATGTCCGCGCCGCTGACGCACTTCGGGTCAGTAGTAACGCCGAGAGCCTCCGGCAGCATTACGCCGGGGAGCAGCCGCTTGTGCTCGCGCTCAGTGCGGAGCAGCTCCGCTTCCTGCTCGAATTTTGTCCAGGTGACGACCTCATGGCCGAATGTCGTGAATAATACGCCGAGAGCCGTGCCGTAGCCGCAGCCCAGAATAGTGATCTTTGCCATTTATACAGCCTCCGATAGAATTACTTTGCTTTTTCGCCGAGTTTCTTTTCAGTATGCGTTGCAAGGCGCTTTATATTCCCGCGGTGCATGAAGATAACGAGCGCGGCGGTGAAGAATGCGATGAACGTGCAGACTATACCAGCGGGGTCGCCGTCCATAAAATACACGAAAGCCAGCGTTCCGAATCCGTACAGCGAGGAAGCAATGCAGCTTCCCAGTGAAACGTAGCGGGTTATCGCAACGATAACGATGAATACGGCGAGCAGAACGCAGCCTGTGCGCCAGTCGAGCGTAAATATCGCGGAAATAGCGGAAAGGACGCCCTTGCCGCCGCGGAATCCGTAGTATACCGGGAACACATGCCCTACGACAGCCATGAATCCCGCCATGTAGCCGACCCAGTTCATTCCGTTCTCCAGAATGGTGGTATCAACGCCGCCGAGGAACTGGAACGCGAGCCTTACAGCCCAGATAGCGAGGACCGATTTAGCAACGTCACCCAGCAGAACTATTCCGGCCACTGCCTTGCCCTGGGTGCGGAGCGTGTTGGTAAGTCCGGCGTTGCCGCTGCCCATTGTGCGGATATCCTTTCCGGTTTTAAGCTTCGTGACTATAATTGATGTATTAATGCCGCC
>CAKSHG010000182.1 GCA_934456315.1 uncultured Oscillospiraceae bacterium
CCCCCGTGAGGCATCGGGACATGGGAACGCGGGCGCTGACTGCCTTTTGCATGCTTTTACATGGGGATAATATGCGAAAGGAAGCTCAGACATGACAGAAAAGGCGGCTGTCCTGAGCCGGAGGACAGTGAAAACGAAAACCGGCAGCATACTCGCGGGGGGAGCCTGGGCGGCTGCGGGTCTGCTCATGGAAATAGGTTCGGGCGGGTCGGGAGTCGGTTCTTCCGCTCTGGCGGCGGGAGTGACCGCCGGAAGCGGTATCTGGATATACGCGGGAGGTATCGCCGGAGCGCTGCTGAAAGGCTTCCCGGACGGATATACCGGCATCGGCGGTCTGGCTGTCGTGCTTGCGGGCAGGCTTATCCCGCAGGTCGGCGGTATCAGGGTCAGGTGCATCGTGCAGGGATTCCTTGCCGCTATGGCGGCGTTCTTTCCCGCCTGCGCAAAGTTCACCTCGCCCTCTGCGCTGCTTAGCGGTATCATCAGCGCAGTCACCGCCGGGATATTTGCCGCGTGTGTGCTTCTGCTGTATGACAGGGTTTCTGTTCGCGGGTTCGATATTTCGGACGCGGGCGACTGCGCCCTTGGCGCTGCAGCCGCCGGGATAGCGTTCATGACTCTCGGCGGACTGGCTCTGCCGTTCTGCAATGTCGGGAGGCTGCTCGCGGGATTCCTGATACTTGCGGCTACTGAGCGGCTCGGCATTGTTGGAGCGGCTTTCGGTGTTCCGGCGGTTTTCGGGCTTTGCGTTTCCGGCGGAGCGGATATGGCGGGCGCCGGCGTTGTCGCGCTCGCCGCAGTCATGAGCTGCTGCCTTTCCAGATTCGGAAGGGTGACCCGGGCGGTCGGGTACGTTTTCTTCGGCTGCGCCGGGATACTCGCGGGCGGCGTCATGGAAGGCTCCTGGAGCATTTTTGCTGAGCTTGCCGCAGGAGGCGCCGCTTTCGCCGCGATACCGGCAAGGTTCCTTTGCGGAGCCGAAGCGGAGCGCACCGACATAACTGCGGCGCGTATCATCAGGGAGCGCCTGAACTTCGCCGCCGGAGCGGTCGACGGAGTCAACACCGGTCTGGAGGCCGCCGCAGACACGCTGGAAAGACGTTACTACACCAGTATTATACAGGTGGCCGACCGCGCCGCAGACAAGGCGTGCCGCTGCTGTCCGAACAACATGATATGCTGGGGGCAGAAATACGAGCTTTTCCACGGGGAATTCGAGCGGCTGGTGAAGCAGCTCCGGACAGGCGGTGAAATTTCCGAGCAGTCGATGAATCCGCTCGCCGCTGCGGAGTGCGTAAACCGCCCGGGAGTTATCGCGGGGATACGCCGCGCTTATGAGCAGTACCTCCGGGAATCCGGCGAGCAGAAGCACGTCCGTGAGCTTCGCAGGCTGTTCACTGAGCAGCTGGGAGCATTCAGCGAGGTGCTGCGGGATATGGGAAGCGCCGCCGGGAAGCTGCGCGGCGGAAGCCGCACGGCGGAGCGGCGCGCCGAGAAAGTCCTTCAGGAATGCGGGCTGACCGACACGTCGGCGTTTGTAACGTTCGCAAAGGGCGGCAGACTGCGCCTGGAGGCATACGGAAGCGGTACTCTCAATTCCGACCGGGAATATGTCGGGGAGCTGCTGATACGCGCTCTCGGCAGGGAGCTTGACCTCCCGGAGGTCAGCACCAGCGGCGGCAGGGTGAGGGTCACTGCTTCGCAGCGCGCGGCGATGTCGGCGGAGGTCGGAGTATGTCAGCTTTCGCGGGGAAAGAACCGCGTCTGCGGTGACTGCTGCGACAGTTTCACCGACCCGTCCGGGGCGCTGTACATAGTGATCTCCGACGGAATGGGAAGCGGCAGCCGGGCGCGTATAGATTCCGCGCTGGCGTGCAGCATGACCTCCCGGCTGATAAAAAGCGGGATATCGCTTAGCGCTGTGCTGGAAACAGTCAACACTTCGCTGATGGTGAAATCTGCGGACGAGAGCTTTGCAACGCTTGATATCTGCCGGATAGACCTCAATTCCGGCGAGTGCGTGATTTACAAGGCGGGAGCGGCTGCGACCTATATCAGGAGCGCGGACAGGCTTTCCAGGGCGGTGCTTTCGTCGCCGCCGGTAGGCTCCGGAGGGAGCGTTACTGTTCCGGCGCAGAAATTCCGCGTTTCGGCGGGGGATATCGTTGTTATGACGACGGACGGCGCTGTGCTTGACGAGGAGTGGCTGTCGCGGGAGCTTTCCAGGGAGCTGAACGGCAGGGACGCAGTGCAGGAGCTTTCCGAGCGTATCGCTCACGCGGCGCGCAGCGCTGAAAACGGCCGCGAGGACGATATCAGCATTGTTGCGGTTTCCATCGGCAGATGATGTGCCAGACTATCAAAATGCGGCGGAGCTTCCGGGCTTCGCCACATGTTTTTGCTGCGCAGATGTGAAAGTTTTCATATTTGTTACCCATTAGTAATTAATTGTTTACAAAAAGTTGAAAATCGTTGTGCATAAGTGATAAATCGTGTAGGCTAAAAATAGCTAAAAACATGAAAAACCAACAAAACTATTGAAAAAAACAGGCGGTTGTGGTACAATAATAACAAGGAATCTATAGTGGGCGACGTGTTTTTTATGCAGTTTTTCGAAACGCCCGCAGCATTCCGACGGACTCCATGAGCATAACGACAGGAGGTCTTTATATATGGCTATCATAATTCCGGAAAAATACACAGTTCCGCTGTATCTTTTCCACCAGGGCGAGAACTCCCATGCCTATGACTTCTTCGGCTCCCACCGCGAGGTGCAGGACGGCAAGAGCGGCGCGGTATTCCGCGTATGGGCTCCGAACGCGAAAACCGTCAGCGTTGTCGGTGATTTCGACCACTGGGACAGGGTGCTCCACCCGATGAACAAAATAAGCGACGGCGGTATCTGGGAGCTGTTCATTCCGGGAATCAAGCAGTACGACAACTACAAATACAGCGTAGAAAGCCCCGACGGGCTGATAAAGCTCAAGGCTGACCCCTACGGATACCACATGGAGCTCCGCCCCAACACCGCGACGAAGTTCTACGACATAGAGGGATTCCGCTGGACAGACAAGAAGTACCTTGACGAGCTGCACGCAAAGAATATTTACGACAGCGCCGCGAATATCTATGAAGTGAACATAGGCTCCTGGCGCAAGGACGGCGAGAATTACCTTTCTTACCGCCAGCTTGCGGATAAGCTCATTCCGTATGTCAAGGACATGGGCTACACCCATGTAGAGCTCATGCCGATAGGCGAGTACCCCTACGACGGCAGCTGGGGCTATCAGCAGATAGGCTACTTCGCGCCGACCTCCCGTTTCGGTACCCCGCACGACTTTATGGAATTCGTGGACAGGTGCCATGCCGCCGGGATAGGCGTTATCATCGACTGGGTGCCTGCGCACTTCCCCAAGGACGCCGCAGGTCTTTACGAATTCGACGGCACAAGCTGTTATGAATACTCTGACCCTTTAAAGCGCGAGCACAAGAACTGGGGTACCCACATCTTCGACTGGGGCAAGCCCGAGGTGCAGAGCTTCCTGGTTTCCAACGCGAACTACTGGATAGAGAAGTATCACGTTGACGGTCTGCGCGTGGACGCTGTAGCCTCCATGCTCTACCTGGACTACGACCGTCAGAACGGCGAGTGGCGTCCCAACGCCTACGGAGGTCACGAGAACCTCGAAGCCGTAGCGTTCCTGCAAAAGCTGAACGCCGCGCTGTTCCGCGAGCATCAGAACATCATGATGATCGCCGAGGAATCCACCGCGTGGCCGATGGTCACAAAGCCTGCCGATATTGGCGGTCTGGGCTTCAACTTCAAGTGGAACATGGGCTGGATGAACGATATGCTCCGCTACATGTCCATGGATCCGCTGTCAAGACCCTATAATCACAATCTCGTTACGTTCTCGTTCTACTATGCGTTCTCCGAGAACTACATACTTCCGATATCGCATGACGAGGTGGTGTACGGAAAGTGCTCCATGCTCGACAAGATGGGCGGTCCGAGGGAATTCCGCTTCAACTCGATGCGCACGTTCCTCGGCTATATGACCGCTCACCCCGGAAAGAAGCTCATGTTCATGGGGCAGGAATTCGCCCAGTACAAGGAGTGGAACTTCCAGACCCAGCTCGACTGGGAGGTAATGGAGTTCGAGCCGCACCGCGAGCTGCAAGAGTACGTCAGGGACCTCAACAGGTTCTACAAGGAAAATGCTCCGCTGTGGGAGTGCGACACCAGCTGGGAGGGATTCCACTGGATCTCCAGCGAGGACAATGCGAACTCGGTCATTGCGTTCAGGCGTATCGCCCGCAATAAGGACGAGATAATCTGCGTGTGCAACTTCCAGCCGGTAAGGCATGAGATATATGACATCGGCGTTCCGTATTATGCGGATTACGAGGAGGTTTTCAACTCCGACGACAGAAAGTACGGCGGAACGGGCGTTACCAACGGAACGGTCACTGCAAAGGAAGAACCGATGCACGGCGAACAGTTCCGCGTTACCCTCGACCTGCCGCCGATGGCTGTGATGTTCTTCA
>CAKSHG010000183.1 GCA_934456315.1 uncultured Oscillospiraceae bacterium
TGCCCTACAAGGTGCATCTCTACGAATGCGAGGAATTCATCGACGGCATACAGATAGCCGAACTCCTCGGGGAAAGCTGCGACAGCTGCTTCAAGACGCTTGTCACCGTCGGGAAAAGCGGGAACTATTACGTTTTCGCGCTTCCGGTCGACAAGGAGCTCGACATGAAGAAATGCGCCCGGACAGTCGGCGAGAAGTCGCTTGAAATGGTGCATGTAAAGGATATAAACGCAGTCACCGGATATATCCGCGGAGGGTGCACACCCATCGGCATGAAGAAGCAGTACAAGACCGTTATCCATAAGACGGCGCAGGATTTCGAAAAAATAATCGTCAGCGGAGGAAAGCTCGGCACGCAGCTGGAGCTTGCGCCGAATGACCTTGCAAAGGCGTGCGTCGGTATCTTTGAGGATATCGTTGCAGAGTGACACAAAACTAATGGGGCTGTGAAAACAGCCCCGTTTTTATTACTGGTCCTCGACGAACTGAAGCCCGATACAGTGGTCGGAGATAAGGTTCTCCGGCTTGACGCCAAGCAGCGTCTTGATCCCGGAGCGGACGATTATCGTGCCGCTGCACATCGACATGCTGAGGGTACCCTCGCAGTCTGCGGAGCCAAGCGCTACCGATTCGGCTCCCTCGATGAGGGAATCGAACGTGCAGTCGTTCATCACTATCTCGCCGAAATTCTTGTCCGCGCCGATACCGAGAATCTCCTTAGCCTTGAATTCGGTCGTTATGCGGACGTCCGCCATCTTAATGCTTCCGCCGCTGGAGTTGAACGAGCCGATACCGCCGACCTTGTCGCCGGACATCTCGAACTTCGCGCAGCCGTTGCGAATGCTGATATTGCAGGGGTCGCTGAAGCTTCCTATGCCGAGCGCCGTCTTGGAATGGTGCTCGATGGAGAAGCGGGTGCCGTCTATCTGAATGTCGGCGCCGGAGAGCAGACTTCCTATGCTTAGCGTTTTCTTGCCCATCTGTTCGATGGCAAGCTCCTTGCAGCGAATGCGTATATACGAGCTGCCTTCGTTGCTCCTGCCGCCGATGGCGACGCTCTTTTCGCTGTCGAGATGGATATATATCCCGCCGTTGGTGCAGATATCAATGTTGCCGTAGGGCATCGTGAATCCGGAGCCGATGGCGTAGGTCTGGTTGCTTGCGGAGTTGATATGCAGCGCGCCGTCGCCGATTATTTTCAGCGTGGAGCCGATGGGAACATATATTCCGCCGGTCAGCGTCACTTTGCCGATTATGTTCAGCGTCATGGTGCTGTTCTGCCCGACTGTTATCGACGCGCCTGCGGAGTCGTTCTGTACGGCGATGTCAACGAGATTCAGGCGGCAGTCGATGTTGTCCTTTGTGCGCACAGCCATCTCGGAGGTATAGTTCTTGTTGCCGGTGAGGGTGTACTCCATCTTGTTGATGATGATATCCGTGTAGCCGTCCAGGTCGAGCGCCATGAGGGATATTTCGCGCTCGTCCCCGGTGAAATAGGTCTTGCGGACGCGGCGGCTTTCCGTCTGGCGGTTGTATTCCTGTATCTCAAGCGCGATATCGGGATTTATCTCCGGAATGATATCCGCGGAGGGCTTTGCAGTATAGTAACCCTGAATGAGGTCGACTCCCATGCCGATAACGGTCTGGAGCTCCTCGGTGAGCTCAACGCCCTCTGCGAGCGCCATGAAGTTGTTGTCGTGCGCGTAGTCTATGATGTTGCGGGTGAAGTGCTTCTTGCGCTTGTCCTTGTGGATATTCATTATCAGGCTGCGGTCTATCTTCACGACATTCGGCATGAATGTCAGCAGGTTGCTGATGTTGGAATATCCGGTGCCGTAGTCGTCTATCGCTACCTTGAATCCGCAGCGCTGGCTGCGCTCAAGCAGCGTCTTGAGCTGGCTGGAGCTTGCCTCGGTCTGTTCGGTGAACTCAACCACGATGTTCTTCATGATGTCGCCGTAGAGCTGATACAGCTGCTCGAAATCCGCGTCAGGCAGCGTGCACGCCGGGATACTGTTGATGAACAGCAGCTTTCCTGCAAGCTGGCGCTGGTTCTCCTTGGCGAAGCGCAAGGTGTTGAACATCGTGCACTTTTCCACGTCCTGGAGCCGGTCGAGCGCCTCCGCGTGGGTCAGTATAGTGAGCGGCGACAGGCGGAATTCCTCGCCGGAGCGCATGAGCGCTTCGTATGCGAAGATGCTGCCGTCCTTTGCGCTGACGATGGGCTGGAAGTTATAGGTGAACAGATTCTCGTTGAGCAGTCTGACGACGTTCTGACGCTCCTGCGGATCGAAGGTTTCGGTAGAAACGTCCGCCGTCTTGTGCATTTTAGTGTGGTTGTCCTTGGTGAGGGTGCGCTGGTACGCCGCCTCGTAGGGAAGCTTGTCAAGCACGGATTTGTCGGTCAGCGGCGCGGAAATAGAGGAAGTGTAGATGTTGATACCGTATTCCGAATTGTCACGGTGGTTTATCGTGTAAACGACGGAGTTGAGCCTTGACGGCACATCGTCGATGGAATCCTCGTCGATAACTCCGGCGATGAAGAATTCGTCGCCGCTCACTCTCACGACGACGTCGCCGTCGCCGGCAATGCCGGAAAGCGCCACGCCGAGGGACTGCAGGACCTTGTCGCCCTCCGCGTAGCCGTAGGTGTCGTTGATTCCCTTGAGGTTCTCGACGTCGATGGAGATGATGCGGAGCTGCTTTTTCGGGTCGTTGAACTTGCCGCAGCGCTCGGTCATTATGCGGACGTAGCCGCGCATGTTGAGCAGACCGGTGAGGGGGTCGCGCACCTGGGCATCGGTCACGGTGTCGTTGTAGAGAATGTGGCGGCGCTGTTTTTCGAGGGCGCAGGTGATGACTCTTAGCCACTTGACGTACACTCTGTCGTACACGTTTCCGCTGTCGCCGTAGGAAAGCACGACGTAGCCGTAATTAACGCCGAGGAAGTGCAGCGAGGTAAATATGAACGCAGCAGGCTTTTCGCGCTCCTTGTAGATATCGGGGAGCAGCATTTCCCGCGGGAATTTCGCCATGAGGTCTACCGTGCTGCCCTCGGAGGTTCGGCTGAACGCCAGATTGATGCGGTCGGTGAAGCCTGGCTCCGGCGCGGCGTTGTGCATTACCTGGTTGTTCAGGCAGAGCCAGAATCCGGAGAAATCACCGAGAAAGTGGGTATACCAGTCGACTTTCCAGAGGTAGTCGTAGAATGTGTCGGCTCCGATGAGGTCCTCGGACATGAAGTTGTAGTAGGAATCCATGCCGTTGCGCTGGAGCGCGGTCATTTCTGACGCTGCAGCGCGGCAGAGCGTGCCTATGTTCGGGGCGCAGCAGCCGCAGGTCATTCCGGGTTTGAAGCGGGCGCAGTCTGTGTCGGGCAGGGGAGTGTATTCGGTTCCCCTGATTTTGGAGATTATGTAGCGCGCGGAGTTCTGTGCAAGGGTCACGGGGTCGCGCAGCGCGGAGGTAATATTGAGGTAATCCGCGCCGTAGGGTTCCTTCTGGTTCAGACCAGTGAGGAGTACGTCCCGGGGGACCTGCACGCCCTTATCGGAAAGCGCGGCGATGAGCTGAACAGCGGTAAGGTCGGAGCAGCACATGATAGCGTCAGGCAGGTCGTTGCTGATTATCTCGTCAGCAATGCCGGAGTAGTCAGAAACCCAGTCCTTTCCGTGGTGGATACGCTTTTCAGGGATATCGTATCCGCGCTTTGCCATTGCGTCGACAAAATAGTGCTGTATCGTGTCGTGGAATTCATCATGCGGACCGCCGACGAAGTCGATTACCTTCGCGCCGTGATGGTCCATGATATGACTGACCATCATTTCAGCGACCGGTTCGTAGTCGTAAATGCAGTTCTCAAAGCCCTCGGTCTGGAAGTCGAAAGCGACCACCGGTCCCTTGAAGTCCTTTCTGATACGCGAAACCAGGCGCTCTCTCGTACCTATATCGTTTATGCTGGACGGAAGAATGATGATGCCGTCGAGGATATCAAGGTTGACGAGGTCGTAGACAGAGTTTTCAGCGGCGTCGAATTCGGCGTTGCCGGACATCATGAGTGACGAAAAGACAGCGGCGTCCATATCTGCCGCGAAAAGCTCTTTCTGTATTGTGCTTAGCGCATTTGAGAAGAAAATATATTCTGCCTCGGCGGCGACTATTCCGATGAGTGGACGTGACTTTTTCAAGGTGATTCTCCTTTTGCCCGAATGGATATAGGCATACTTAAACTATTATAAATAAGTATATCATAAAGCACATGTTTTTGGCAACAAGGGTTTAATGCTTTTGTCTATTATTACTACTTTTTTTAGTGAAAATTACATCAGAAGTTAATAAGTTTATAGTTTTTATTTGAATTTGTAATTCAACTTATGAAATTTTGTGCAAATTGCTATGTCCCGGGGGTTTGATTTTTTCCCGAGTATAGTGTATAATATATATAATTGTTTTTATACTAGGGAGTTTTGACTATGAATTTAATGCTTGTTTCGGCAGCGGAGGCTGCAGCAGGGGACAACGGTTTCCTCGGAGTTGTAAAG
>CAKSHG010000184.1 GCA_934456315.1 uncultured Oscillospiraceae bacterium
GCGCTCCACCTCGGAAAGCAGCGCGTACTGCTGTTCGACGGAGCAAGGCTGTTTGACGAGAATGTGCAGTGCCTCGGCGAGGTGGTGCGCAATAAGGTGAACCCGGGACTTTTCGGGTTGAAAAACCTGTCCGGCGAGGCATGGAGCTTCACCCTCCCCAACGGACAGGAAAAGACCGCGGCTCCCGGCTCGGCTATACCGGTATTTAACGGCACTAAACTGACCATAGGCGGCATTCCAGGAGAAATAAGCGGCGAAATTTAGTGTGGGTTTCCCCGGAAATTTGTGCAGAAAAGCCTTTGACAAAACGGAGGATATCTGCTAAAATCATAAAGTAAATATTCAGAATCGTGTGGCAGTTGCGTAAATCCAGATTTGGAGCGCAGCTGCCGCACTTTTTTTGTTGTCGAAAGGAGATACACAATTATGGAAAACTCACAGAAAGCTCAAATGGAGAAAATGTCCTCGGCGCCGGTCAACCGGCTGATGCTTGGCATGGGTATCCCGATGATAGTTTCTATGATGCTTCAGGCGGTCTACAACATCGTTGACAGCGCGTTCGTATCGAATATGGCGCAGGGAGGAGAGCAGGCGCTGAACGCGCTGACGCTGGCGTTTCCGGTGCAGATGCTGATGGTGGCAGTGGCGATAGGGATCGGAGTCGGAATGAACGCGCTGATGTCCCGCAGCCTTGGGCAGGGAAACCGCGAGCTCGCCGGCAAAGCCGCCGGAAACGCGATGTTCCTTGCGGCGGTGATATATGTGGTGTTCCTGCTGTTCGGCATATTCGGAACGGGCGCATACGTCGGCTCACAGACGAAAAACGCTGAAATAGTGCAGATGGCGGGGGACTATATCCGCATTTGCTGCACGCTGTCGTTCGGTATAATCTTCTTTTCGGTGTTCGAAAAGACATTGCAGGCTTCCGGACGGTCGCTGTACTCTACTATCGCGCAGGTGGCAGGCGCGGTCACGAACATCGTTCTTGACCCGGTCATGATATACGGTCTGCTGGGAGTTCCCGAGATGGGGATAGTAGGTGCGGCGCTTGCTACGGTCATCGGTCAGGTGGTATCCTGCGTGCTGGCTGTGATATTCCATTTCCGGCTCATTAAGGAGATAGACAACGGCTGGAGGTATATAAAGCCCTCCGGCACGGTCATCGGGAAGATATATTCCATCGGTCTGCCTGCGATAATTGCGCAGGCTCTGATGTCCGTCATGACCTACGGTCTGAATCTTATTCTTGTGGAGGTCAGCGAGAGCGCCGTTACCGCTTACGGGCTGTATTATAAGATACAGCAGTTCATTCTGTTCGCGGCGTTTGGCCTGCGCGACGCGATCACACCAATAGTTTCGTTCGCCTATGGCATGGGCAGCAGTCAGCGCATTAAACAGGGGATAAAGTACGGCATGATGTACACGCTGATAATAATGGCTGCTGGTATAGTCCTGCTGGAACTGCTGGCGGAGCCTTTCGCGGCGCTTTTCGGGCTTTCCGGGGAAACCGAGCGGCTCTGCGTCAGCGCGATGCGGATAATTTCGCTTAGCTTCATTTTTGCCGGAGCGAATGTCGCATTCCAGGGAATATTCCAGGCGCTGGAATCCGGATTGCAGTCGCTGGTGATTTCAGTGTGCAGGCAGTTCCTGTTCGTGCTGCCGGTCGCGTGGGGATTCTCGCTCGTTGTGAGGAATTCCGGCAGCCTTGATATGATGTGGCTGGTGTGGCTGGCATTCCTGATCGCAGAGGGGATATCCGCAGGCATTTCCGTCATATTCATGACCGGGATAGCCAAAAAGAAGATAAACACCCTGGGTAATTAATCGAACTTCCTGTGCATATAATCAACCAAAAAGCAATTCAGGGATATGCTGCTTGTCAGTTGACGAAACATGATTTTCTGTCCAGATAGGAAATGGACGCTTTTCCCGGGTCGCTTTTGTGTTTACAGGAGGTTTATATGGACGATATGAAGAAGCTTGTTGAAAAATACAAGCGCGAACTAATGGAATACAGCCACAAGGCTGCGCCGTCCGAAACGGCTTCGCAGCCCGAGAAACTCTCGTTTCCGGAAATGCTCCCGGAAGAACCTGCGGAACAGCCGCAGCCTGCTGTATCGGCTGGATCCGCCCCTGCCGCCCCCAGTGAATCCGCCAGACCTGTTCAGCCCTCGCAGCTCGTTAAGCCGCGCATCATCGGCTACTCTGACGATCAGCGGGCGCTGAACGATCTTGAGAAGTACTTCTCGGACATTATCGGCGGTACTTCCCCGGAGGAGCCTGGCGCGTCAGCAGAGCCTGCCGAACCTGCCGAACCTGCCGAACCTGCCGAGCCTGCTACGGAAGAGCGAAGCAACCGTCCCGAGGGAGTTCAGACCGATGATTTCAACTCGCTCCCGCCGCAGTTCACAGACAACCCTCCGCAGGTCGGCGTTACCAACGAGGCGGTTTCCCCGGAGAACAACGTCATAACCCAGGACAATGAGGCAGAACAGCCGTCGCAGTTCCCGCGTGAGGGCGAAAACACCACCGCCGAGCCGGGGACCATCGAGAATATCGGCACACTGCCGGTCAGCGGTCAGTCACCGGAGGAACAGCTGGGCCGCCGGACATTCGTAGATCAGCAGGGACCGGTGAACTCTCCGGACGACGTCAAGCCGCTTGTCCAGGAGGAAAACGATGATTTCCCCCAGGTGCCTGCGGAAAAGGAATATCCCGACCTGGAGAGCTTCCTTGCGGTGAACACCTGCCAGGGTATGCTGCGGTTCCGGACCTACACGGCACGCAATGCGCTGCCTGTCCCGAACGCGAGGGTGGTGGTGTTCAAGGTCATCGGCGGGAAACCGCATACGTTCTACGAACTGGTCACCGACCGGAGTGGTCAGACCGAGGAGGTCACGCTGCCCACTCCGTCCAGCCAGCTTTCCCAGACTCCGGACAGCGGGGTGCAGCCCTATTCCCTTTACGACGCGGATATTACCGCTGTGGGATACGTGCCGGTATACGTCCGGAATCTCCCGATATTCGAGGGTATCCTTTCGGTGCAGCGCACAGCGCTGGTTCCCAGCTCCGGGGTGAGCGGGGAAACCATAACCGAGGACGAACCCAATCTGACGGAGGTGCCGGATAATGCCTGATACCGCCAGACCAACCATTCCGGAAACGATAACCGTGCACCTCGGCCCGCCGAATTCCAGCGCGCAGAACGTCACGCTGACCTTTCCGGACTACATAAAGAACGTGGCGAGCAGCGAGATCTACCCCACCTGGCCGGAGGCGGCGATACGTGCGAACATCTACGTCCAGGTTACGTTCGCGCTCAACCGTGTATTCACCGAGTGGTACCGCAGCCGCGGGTACGATTTTGACATCACCAGCTCCACGCAGTACGACCAGGCTTTCGTCTACGGCAGGGACGTTTTCAACAACATCAGCCAGATAGTTGACGAGATATTCAACAACTACGTCGTTCGTCAGGGGAATGTTGAGCCGCTGTTCACGCAGTTCTGCAACGGGACGTCCGTGACCTGCCAGGGGCTGTCGCAGTGGGGGACGGTGGACCTTGCGAACCGCGGATACACTCCGTATGAGATGCTTCAATACTACTACGGCGACGACATCAACATCGTGCGCAATGCGGCTGTGGAGCCGTTCATCGGCAGCTACCCGGGAACTCCGTTCGGATTCGGAAGTTCCGGCAACGAGGTGCGGACTATCCAGACCGAGCTGAACCGCATTTCTGACAATTATCCTGCGATACCGAAAATAGTTCCGGCGAACGGATTTTACCGGGAATCCACCGCAGAAGCGGTGCGGGTGTTTCAGGGAGTGTTCGGGCTGCCGCAGACCGGCATCGTCAACAAGGCGACATGGTACCAGATAAAGTACATTTATGTTGCCGTCAAGAATCTCGCGGAGCTGACTTCTGAAGGGCTGCGCCCTTCAGAAGTCGCCGAGGAATTCCCGGAGGTGCTCCGCAACGGGGATTACGGACTGTTTGTAAGCTACCTGCAATATTACCTGAACGTCATCTCCTATTTCAATCCGGAAGTGCCGACAGTCCCCGCGAACGGAGTTTTCGGCACTGAAACGGAGAATCAGGTAAAGGCGTTCCAGCGGTTCTACGGGCAGGAACCTGACGGCGTGGTGGATTTCGCAACCTGGACGCTTATTCAGGAGATATACAACGATATCCTGAATAGGCTGCCGGAGGGCTACGCCGGGAATACAGCGGCGTTGTATCCGGGGTATGTCCTCACGCCGGGAATGGGGAATAACGACGTGCGGGCGCTCCAGACCTACCTTAACCTCATCGGCAGGACCTACCGTGATATCCCGGAGATACCCGTGACCGGGTATTTCGGTCAGCAGACCGAGGACGATGTAAGAACATTCCAGCGGTTGTTCGGGCTGACGGTATCCGGAGTTGTCGGAGCACCTACCTGGGACGCTATTTCCAAGGAATATAACTATATCAGGTTTGGCACACAGAGAACAGGATAAAGAATGAGGGGCTGCATTTTGCAGCCCCTCG
>CAKSHG010000185.1 GCA_934456315.1 uncultured Oscillospiraceae bacterium
TATCAGCTCCGCACGCTTGACTGGGAGCAGCACGTCGGCTGCGGCTACGGCAACCTGATGCACGTTGCGACGGACGAGGGGACTGCGGGTCCTGCGACCCACCTCGGCGAATACAGCTGGGACGGCTGGCTAGGCTGCTACTGGGCTAACGACCCCCGCGACGGCTATACGTTCCTGTATTTCGTTCAGCGCTGCGGCGGTCTGGGAGGTCATCCTCTCCGGATAATCAAGCAGATAGTTTATGGGGCAGAGGATTGAGTTACATACGTTACATTATACCTTCCACAAAAAAGCTGTAAATAAACTGGTATGTCTTGTGGAAATGCCTATTGACTTTTTGCACGGTTTATTATATAATTAAATCAAGAGATTTAACCGGGCATTCGGAGGGGATAAACAAATGGAGGAACGCAATACTCTGCTCATCGTTGACGATTTTGAGTTCAATCGTCTGATGCTGAGCGACACATTCAGCGACCGCCGCGTTGTTGAAGCTGAAAATGGCAAGCGTGCCATCGAGGAATTCGAGAAGAACAAGGACAAGCTCTGTGCGGTGCTGCTGGATATCATGATGCCGGTTATGGACGGATTCGGCGTGCTGGAATATCTTGTTGAGAACAAGTACATTGACGATATCCCGGTGTTCATAATAAGTGCGGACACTTCCGACAAGTCGCTTTCAAGGGCTTACGACCTCGGCGCCGCAGATGTGATAGCGAAGCCGTTCAATATACGCTTTGTCCGCAGACGTATCAACAATATCATAGAGCTTTACGACCAGCGCAGATATCTTAGCATGCTGGTCAAGGAAAAGGGAATAGATGTTCCCTTTATGAAAGCCGGCTCGGCTAATAAGTAAATAATTGACCGCCATTCTGCCGGAATGGCGGTTTTGTTTTGGCTCGTGCCTGTGTCCGGGGCAGAGTGAAAGCTATATTTTATCTCCTGTGCTTTTCACAAACTTTTCTTTTGACAAATACACATTTCTGTGATACAATATAATTGTATTGCTATGTACATTTTGAAAAAATAGAAAAGTAAAGGAAGCGCACACATATGAAACCGATAAACATTGCGATAACCGCCGCATGCTTCAGCGGAAACAAGGGCGCTGCGGCAATGCTGCAAAGCTCGATAAAGCAGCTGAAGGAGCGCTACGGTGAAAAGCTCAACATATACCTCATGTCCACCTACCCTGGCGCAGACCGTAAGCTCATCGCCGAAATGCCGGATAAATACGACTTCATAAAGGTAGTCAACGCAAAGCCGGAACGTCTGCTGTTCCTGGCGTTTCCGCTTTCGATACTGTACAGCTTTCTGCGGTTCATTCCGCCGTTCAGGAAGCTGCTGCAAATGGATAAGATAATCAAGGCTTATTCCCAGTGCGACATAGTTATCGACGAAGCCGGGATCTCATTCGTCGACAGCCGCGGGTTCATAATGAACACATACGCGTTCGTATGCGCCGCAGTGCCTATGCTGTGCGGCGTGCCGGTCGTCAAATACTCCCAGGCGCTGGGTACGTTCAAGAACGGCTGGAACAAGTTCCTTGCGAAGTGGATACTCCCGAAGATAAAGCTCATCTGCGCCCGCGGAAAGATAACCCAGGACAACCTCGCCGGGATAGGCATCACCGAAAACGTCAGGCTCTGCGCTGACGGCGCATTCTCCATGCCCGACAGTGAATATTATGCCGAAAAAGTGCAGAAACTCTGCGATGACAGTCCGTTCTTCCGCAAGAGAGTGGTCGCGCTGTCGATAAGCAGCGTGGTCCAGGGCAAGTGCGAGAAAATGGGCAGGGACTACCGCGGCTGCATGGTGCAGTTCATCAACTGGCTCAACGAGCAGGATTATAACGTGCTGCTCATCGCCAACGCCGCCCGTGAGGGCAGCGAAAAGCCCCGCAACAACGACCTCATCATCTGTACCGAGGTCTACAATGCGGTCCGCGACAAGACCCGCGTAATGTGGGAACCCCGCGAGATGGCTCCCGAGGAGATACGCGAGCTGCTGGCGCGCTGTGAAGTCCTGGTAGCTTCCCGATTCCATGCTATGATAGGAGCCCTGGAGAAGTGCACGCCGGTGCTGCTTATAGGCTGGAGCCACAAGTACAAGGAAGTGCTTGACATGTTCGGACTTGGCGAGTACGCAGTGGATTTCTCCGCGCTGGAGCTTGATTCCCTCAAGGTGAAATTCATGGGATTCATCTCTGAAAGCCAGAATATCCGCGAGAAAATAAAGGAGAACCTCCCCGCTGTACTGGAAAGCAGCCGGGACAATATCCGCTTCATCAGCGAGGAAGTAGATAAGGTATACGCAAAGCCGAAAAAGGTCAAGCTGCTGGACTTCAACCGTCCGGAATTCTACATGGGCGAGCACATCTGCGCCCGAATGGGCTACGCGGCTGATGAGAATATCCGCGCCAACGCCGCTTCCGGCGGAATGGTGACCGCCCTGCTGTGCCACATGCTCGAAAAGGGCGAAATAGACGGCGCCTGGGTCACAAGGAGCGAAATAAAGGACGGAAAGCTCGGCTACAAGACGTTCATCGCAACGACCAGGGAAGAACTGATGGAAAGTTCTTCGTCGGTCTACATGCACATGCCGCTACTCAAGCATGTCGACATGCTCCGCGAGTTCAACGGAAAGCTGGCGGTAGTGCTCGTCCCCTGCCAGATGAGAGCTTTCTCGGCAATGCTCGATAAGGACCCTGCGCTGAAGGAAAAGGTCGTGCTGAAGCTCGGACTTTATTGCAGCGGCAGCCATAACGAGAACGCAACATTAGTCCCGCTGAAAAAGAAAAAAATATCCCTGGAGGGCGCAAAGCGGCTGTATTACCGCCGCGGTCACTGGCGCGGGCTTTCGACCGTGCAGTATGAGGACGGCAGCGAAAGGACGCTTAGCTATCCCAAGACGATATGCGCGTACAAGAATGCGTACTTCTTCAGCCGCGAGAGCTGCATGGTCTGCCAGGACCACTACTGCAACTATGCGGATATCAGCTTCGGCGACATCTGGCTGAAGGAGATGAAGAAGAATCCGATAAAGCATACCAGCTGCGTTATCCGCAGCGAGCGTGCAATGAAAGTGTTCCAGTCCGCAGTTGACGACGGTGCTATAGTGGCTTCCCGTATCGACGACAATAAAATGCTCCGCAGCCAGAAGCGCGCACTGGTATTCAAGTTCAACTGCGCAAAGGCAAAGCAGGAGATGTTCGAAAAGATGGGCAAGAAGCTCAACGTTGACACTTCCGGGAAGTGCAGGTGGAACCACCGCCTTGCATTCAGGCTTGGCTGGAGGAACATGAAGTTCAGTCAGGAAAAGCTCGCGAAGCTGGAGAAAATGCCGACCTGGTTCATCTATTACTACATGTGCTTCATTCGCGTGCTGCTGAGTTTCTGACCGGGGGAAAAGTATGAAAAAGCCTGATAAGAAAAAGATACTCAAGGCGCTGAAAATACTGTTCGGCGTGCTTGTCGTGGTGTTCCTGGCGTGGTACTTCTGGAAGAACTGGGACGAATTCTCCGACAAGATAATGAACGTTGATATGGGGATATTCGTGTTCTCCATGCTGTTCTATTTCGTTTACAAGATAACCCTCGCGTCGCTGTGGCACTACATCACAAAGCTCAACGGCTGCGCGATAAAGTACGAAAAGGCCGTCACGAGCTACCTCTATTCCATTCTCGGAAAGTATATCCCCGGAAAGGTGTTCATGCTCGCCGCCCGCCTTACCTACTACAAGGAGGAGGACGCCCCGCTTTCAAAGGTGACGGTATGTTTCTTCATCGAGAATGTCTGCACGCTGCTTGGCGCGGCGATGCTGTTCATCGTGTCGCTGCTGTTTTTCCCGAACGAGCTGCTTGAGAATTACAAATGGGTGACCATCGCGCTCATTGTTGTATTTTTCGTGTGCATTCACCCGAAAATCATCAACTTCTTCCTGCGGATACTCGGAAAGATATTCAAGAAAGACCTCGAGATCCCCATGAAGTATTCCCAGATGTTAAAGGTCGTCCTGCTGTTTATCGGCAACTGGCTCATCGTGGGCGTGGGATTCTTCATTCTGACGAAATCCATCTACCCCGCCGTAGAGTACTCCGAGCTGCTGTTCTGCGCAGGTATCTGGGGAGTTTCCGCGATAATGGGTATCCTCGCGATATTCGCGCCATCCGGGCTCGGCGTGCGCGAGGGGATCATCGTAGCGGGTCTGTGCCTCATAATGCCGCAGAGCGACGCTATGGTCGTTTCCGTCGTGTCGCGGCTCTGGCAGACTATCCCGGAGCTTGTACTGGTGGCTCTGGCGTTCATTTATTCCAGGATACGCAACATGTCCAGGATAAAGCTGAAAAAAGCCGGCGGGGACGACTCCCAGCCGGAACAGCTTCCTGAAAATAAAGATGAATAAAACCTGACCCCGGTCGAATCGACCGGGGTCAAAAATTTAATTTAGGGAACCTCTAAAAACCGGTTTGAAAAGGGAAAATGGGTAGAGTGCGCCGAATGCGATGAAAGCCGACGAAGT
>CAKSHG010000186.1 GCA_934456315.1 uncultured Oscillospiraceae bacterium
TCAGCCGCAGTCATTTCCTCCCCGGCGTTCAGCCAGATCACCGAACCCTCCGCCGACGAGGCATAGGACGACGCCTTGACCGTATCCGTCAGCTGTAGCTCCCCTGCGTCTATCTTATCTGCGATAACCAGCAGCGCCATCACCTTGGTTATCGAAGCCATAGGGAGCCGCTCCTGCGCATTCACTGAATACAGCACCTGCCCTGTCTGCGCTTCCATAAGGATAGCCGCCTTCGGAGTTCCTATAGAGCTGTCCTCCGCTGCCTGCTCCTCTGCAAAGACCCTCCAGGAATACCCCACGGCGAGCAGCACCGCACACATTATGCAACATAATATCTTTTTAAAATGTTTCAAACGTATCCCCCTTTTCAGTTGTACAAGCCGCTTTATAAAAAATATGCCGTTCCCGCAGAAAAATTACAGAAAATGATGAAAAGCCCTTGACAAATAAATCTGATTGGTGTATAATCAAATCAAACAAATGAACAAATGTTCAAATGAACGACCGATTTAAAAAGGAGGCACCGCCAATGGAAAACGACGCACCGCATTGCGATTTTATGTGTGTACACGCCGATACCGTGGACCGGATAACCTCGACGATGCCCGACGAAGATACGCTGATAGACCTGTCGGAGCTGTTCAAGGTATTCGGGGATTCCACGCGGATAAAGATACTGACCGCACTTAGCCACGGCGAGTTGTGCGTATGCGACCTGTCGAAGCTTGTAGGAATGACTTCCTCGGCGGTGTCGCACCAACTCAAAATACTCCGCAGCGCGAAGCTGGTAAGCTGCCGCCGCGACGGGAAAACGGTATTCTACGACCTCGCGGACGACCACGTTACGATGATAATCCGCCAGGGGCTGGAACACGTCAACGAATAAGGAGCTTAGCCATGAAGAATTTCTGGGATAAGATAGCCGGGGTTTACGACCTCGCCGAAAGCATAAACGGAGATGTTTATCACGAAATGTGCGCGCAGACCGAAAGGCTGGTGCCCGTCGGCGCAAAGGTGCTTGACTGCGCGGCAGGGACAGGCGAGTTGTCCCTCGCAGCCGCAAAGAAAGCGGAAAGCGTAGTCTGTACCGACCTCTCCGAAAAGATGCTGAAAAACGCGCGCCGCAAGGCAGGCTTTTTCGGAGCCGAGAACATCACCTTCGAAACGCGCAACATTTTCGACCTGAAAGACCCTGACGAAACCTACGATATAGTGATCGCCGGAAACGTGCTGCACCTGCTGAAGAATCCGGAGGGCGCGGTAAAGGAGCTATGGCGGGTACTGAAGCCCGGCGGGAAGCTGCTGCTTCCGACATTCACCACCAAGAACCGCGGCAAGCTGCTGATCAAACTCTACAAAGCGATTGGCTTTGACCCGGAAGCCAGCTATTCCCCCTCGGAATACAAGAAAATGCTCGAGGGCTGCGGCATTGGAAAGGTATACACCAAGCTGATAAAAGGAACTATTCCCTGCTGCTATGCAGTGATCATCAAGAACGAAGCAAAGAACCTCTCTGACGAATAAACCCATTTAAGAAAGGAAATCATTATGAAAAAGACATTCAAGCTCATCGACCTGGACTGCGCACACTGCGCGGCTAAGATGGAGGAATCCATCAAGAAGCTCCCGAACGTGACCAACGCGTCCGTTAATTTCCTCCAGCAGAAATTCACCCTGGAAGCTCCGGACGACAAGTTCGACGAAGCTCTCAAGGCAGCAGTAAAGGTATGCAAGGACGTAGAGCCTGACTGCATTATTAAGGTATAATCAGAAATCCGAACGAGGTGAGCAGCCATGAGTAAAAAGCAGAAAAAAATGCTGATCCGCATAATCGCGGCAGTCGCGGTCTGGGCAGTCGGATTCGCCGTTGAGCGTATCTTTCCGACAGACGACCGTTTCAGCCTGCTAGGATTCATTCATCTGGGGATATTCACCGCCGCTTATCTCATTATCGGCTGGGATATCATCTGGAAAGCTATCCGGAACATCTCCCACGGTCAGGTATTCGATGAGAACTTCCTGATGTGTATCGCCTCTATCGGCGCAATGGTCATCGGCGAGTACGACGAGGGCGGCGCGGTAATGATACTCTACCAGATAGGCGAACTGTTCCAGAGCGTTGCGGTCGGGAAATCCCGCCGCTCCATCGCCGAAATGGTGGATATCAACCCCGAGTACGCCAATGTCGAGCGTGACGGCGAGGTGTCCGAGGTTTCCCCCGAGGACGTAGCCGCCGGCGAAACGATAGTTATCCGCCCGGGCGAGCGTATCCCGCTTGACGGAACGATAATTTCCGGCTCCTCCGAGCTGAACACAGCCGCGCTCACAGGCGAAAGCGCGCTCCGCGCAGTCGCAGAGGGCGACGAAGTTATCAGCGGCTGTATCAACACCAACGGACTGCTGAAAGTAAAGGTTTCCCGTCCCTATTCCGATTCCACCGTTGCGCGTATCCTGGAGTTAGTCGAGAACTCCACCGAAAACAAGGCAAAGCCCGAAAACTTCATCACCAAGTTCGCAAGAATATATACGCCTATAGTCGTATACCTGGCTATTGCGCTGGCGATAATCCCCGGTTTTATCCAGACGGCGATGAACGGTTTCACGGACTTCACGAACTGGACCGGCGAGGGCGGCTGGCTGTACCGTGCGCTGTCGTTCCTGGTAGTTTCCTGCCCCTGCGCGTTGGTGATATCCGTACCGCTTTCCTACTTCGGCGGTATCGGCGGAGCCTCCAGATACGGCATTATGATAAAGGGTGCGAATTACCTGGAGGAGCTTTCAAACGCGCGTACATTCGTGTTTGACAAAACCGGTACTCTCACCAAGGGAAGCTTCGCAGTCACCGGGATAACTCCCGAGGGCATGTCCGAAAACGAACTGCTCGGTATTTGTGCTGCGGCTGAAACCTACTCCACCCACCCGATAGCGCAGTCCATCATCAGCGAAGCGAAGAAGCGCGAACTCACCACGACTGCCACCGACGCCGAGGAAATAGCAGGCTACGGCGTAAAGGCAGTAGTTGACGGAAAAACCGCCATAGTCGGAAATCACCGCCTTATGCAGCGCGAGAACATCGCCGCTCCGTCGGTAGACACTCCGGGAACCGTAGTCCACTGCGCAGTGGACGGAAAGTACGCCGGATACATCGTCATCTCCGATGAGATAAAGCCCGGTTCTCCCAAGGCGCTTGCTGCGCTCAAGGAACTCTGCAATGCCAAGACCGTCATGCTGACCGGCGACCGCAAAGCTGCCGCTGACGCGATAGCTAAGACTGCCGGTATCGACGAGTACCACGCAGAGCTTCTCCCTGACGGGAAAGTGGCTAAGGTCGAGGAGCTCTACAAGGCAAAGCCTGAAAACAGCTCCCTGGTATTCGTGGGCGACGGCATGAACGACGCTCCCGCACTCGCCCGCGCCGATGTAGGCATTGCGATGGGCGCAATGGGAAGCGACGCAGCAATAGAGGCTGCTGATATCGTCCTGATGAACGATAATATAGAGAGTCTCCCGACAGCGGTGCGCATCTCCCAAAAGACCCACGCTATAGTAATGCAGAATATCGTATTTGCGATAGGCGTAAAAGTGCTAATAATGCTGCTGACAGCCATAGGCATAGGCAACATGTGGATAGCGGTATTCGGAGACGTAGGCGTTGCAATACTCGCGATACTGAACGCGACAAGGGCAATGAGGATAAAATAAAGATAAGGGCTGTGTTCGATCACAGCCCTTGTTTTATAATCAGAAATCGGCATATCATCGGCGTAACGCCTGGTGATATGCCGATTTGACATTTCAAACGTAGGATATCAGCCGTTCCCTTCCTCAAGAACGTAAATATCCACCTGAACAGCGCCCCAATTGCAGCTGTCATAATAATGCTCCGCCATGCTGCCAAAATACAGGTCAACAAGAACGGTGCCATCCATCAGACCAAGACCAGTGTCAGCAGCTACTGCATAGCCGTAAACCTTTCTGCCGTCCTGGGATACGATGTAGAGCTTGCTTCCGTAAGGGATGACATTCGGATTTACTGCGCAGGTGCCGATCTCAGCCGCCCTGCCGCTTGCAGTGCGCGCGCCATATCCGGCGGTGTACGCAGTGGACTTGCCGGAGAGCACACGAGTGTAATTCTCAGGAATGCCATTAACCAACTTGACAGCCTCAGGGTCGGAGGTCTTGGAATACGGAACTGCGGAAGCAGTTCCACGCTCGATGACCTCAGTCACAGGCTGGGATATCGTCTTTTCGCTGATGAGCTCCTGACTTGTCAGCTCGCCGTTAACGTACTTTTCCTTAACGGTATAGACGCACTTGCCGTTTACGCCGGCTGTAACTACGTTCTCTGTGCCTATGGCGAGGTTGCAGTTGTCGGTGTATTCGGTGTCGTATGCGATATCTGAAGTGCTCTCGCGTGTGACGTATTCGATCCTGGTAACAGTGATTTCCATTCCGTCATATACGCGGTCGGTGAGCTCGCATGAAAGCTCGTCATTCTCG
>CAKSHG010000187.1 GCA_934456315.1 uncultured Oscillospiraceae bacterium
TCTGTACGCGCCTGTGCCGCAACTTCGCGGTAGCGGTCACGCTGCGCCGATATCTCCCCGGCAAGCTTCCGGTTGGAGCAGTGCTTCAGCACCTCCCCGGACGATTCGTATGCCATTTCTGCGTTCTTGTAGACGCTGCCGAGTATTTCGGCGCTCTGCCGGTTTTTGAAATTGCTCATATCATACCTCCGCATTCCTCGTAGCTGTACGAGTTCTCTTGTCGTAAATAGTATTTCACATCAAGTACTTTATTACCCCTGGTAAAATCTGAAAGGAACATCAATGAAAAGACAGCCGTTTTACATTCTGCTATTAAAGGGGATAGGATATATCGTCCTCGGAAATATCCTCTGCACGTTCATGACTATGGCATTAGCCATGTTCGGAGGAAATATCGTGTTCAATATCCTGTCCATTATCTGCGGAACTCTGATATTCTACATGCTGGTTTTCACCGTCGCCTGGAAGGACGGCGCCAGAGAGCGCAGCCTAGTAAAGAATCACCGCGTTGACGCTCCGTTGAAACACCGCTGGATATACCTGGGGGTAATCCTTTATATTATCGCAGCCGCACCGACGATCCTCCTGCTGCTGAACAAGCTGTTTTTCCCGGACGCGGATACGCTGTTTGCGTACCGCTTCATAAGCGGCAGCGCATACCCGTTCATTCAGACCTTTATCCCGCAGGCTGACCTCCCGACAATGGCGTGGGAACACACCGATTACCGCCAGATAGACAGCATGTCCGTGCTTTTCCCGGCGCTCATGCTGGTTTACTACGCGCTTATCCCGGTAGCGACGCAACTCGGCTGGTACATTGGCTTTACAGACAAGTTCAACAAGGAAAACATCATGTATAAATGATCGTTTTTTCAGAAATATTTCCGCTCCCTGCTTTTAGCTATTGACTAATTCCGCATTTTATATTATAATAGAATAGTATGATTTTAAACTGCGGCAGTATAACTTCATCTGCCGACAAGTGAAATGGAGTGAGCTACATTTGAAGAAAAGAATAGGAAAACCCGTATTCTTCGTTGTTGCCATACTGATCATCGCGTTCACACTTCTCTCCACGCTGGGTATAAGCACCCGATACGGAGATAACGAAACGACGATAATCGCCGGCATCGACGATATCAGATGGGGTATCGATATCCGCGGCGGCGTAAACGTAACGTTTGGCGCTCCCGACGACTACGACACCTCCACCATCACGCAGGACGACCTGAACGCGGCAAAATCGATAATCGAAACCCGACTGGTCAACCAGAACATCAATGACTACGAAGTGTTCACAGATCTTGCTGCAAACAACATAATCGTTCGTTTCCCGTGGCAGGCCGACGACACCAGCTTCAACCCCGAGGAAGCAGTCAAGGAGATCGGCGCTACCGCAATGCTCAGCTTCCGCATGGGCTACAGCGGCGAGCTTGAGGAGGGTCAGACCTACGAAGATCTGGAACTCGTACTCACCGGTAAGGACGTAGCGAAGGCACAGGTCGGCAGAGATACCGACAGCGTTTCCGACAGCTACTTCGTACACCTCCAGCTCAACGACAGCGGCAAGGAAGCATTCAAGGAAGCCACCACAAAGGCTAAGGAAAGCGGCGGCAGGATCTCCATCTGGATGGACGACCAGGAGATCAGTGCTCCTTCCGTAAGCGCAGTCATCTCTGACGGCAGCGCGCAGATCTCCGGCAGCTTCAACGGCGACGACGGTCTTGACGAGGCAAAGAAGCTCGCCGATATGATCAACGGCGGTTCTCTCCCGTTCAAGCTTGAGATAAAGAACCTGTCCACGATCTCGCCGATACTCGGTACCGGCGCGCGTGACGCGATGGGTATTGCGGGTGTTATCGCATTCATCGTTATCTCGGTATTCATGATCGCTTACTATCGTCTGCCCGGCGTTGTTGCAGTCATCGCACTTGCTGGTCAGATCGCGGGCATGTTCGCTGCCGTTACCGGATTCTTCGGATTCAACGCCAGCAGCACGCTCACTATCCCGGGTATCGCGGGTATTATCCTCTCCGTCGGCATGGGCGTTGACGGCAACGTTCTTTCCGCGGAGCGTATCCGCGAGGAGCTCAAAGCCGGAAGGACCATCGACGGCGCGATAAAGAACGGCTTCCAGCGCGGCTTTACAGCTATCCTGGACTCCAACCTGACTGTTATCATCGTAGCAGTGATCCTGATGGTCGTATTCGGTACGGCTTTCGGCGCTTCCACTGACGGTACTATTTTCTCGTTCGGCTTCACCCTGCTGGTCGGCGTTATCATGAACTTCATCATGGCTTGCTGGGCTACCAGAATGATGACAACCTCGCTGTCCCGCTTCAAGTGCTTCAAGAAGCCCTGGCTCTACGGCGGCGAGAAGAAGTCCGTTGCAGCTACACAAGCTGAAGCAGTGGCTGCTCCCGCTCCTGCTGTTCCCACCGAGGTCGGAAAGGACTTCGTATCCAAGAGAAAGATCTTCGTTATCATTTCTTCAGCAGTTATCGTGCTGACTATAATCTGCACATTCGTTCTCGGCGTAAAGGTGGATATCCGCTTCAAGGGCGGCTCCATGCTGACCTACAGCTACACCGGCGATATCGGCGACGCTGAAATGAACACAGTAAAGACTGCCATCGCAGGCATCGGCAATGTTCCGGAAGTGACCGTTACGACCGGTACAAGCTTCACCGGCGGACTCAACACCATGGTAGTTTCCTTCGCAGCTGACGAAAAGATGGACGACGACATGCTGAACTCCATCAACGCCGCAGTTGAAGCCGCACTCCCGGACAATGCAGTCGAGAATATCGACACCACAAACGTTAGCGCTTCCTCCGGCAGCTCGTTCTTCATCTCCTGCCTTGTTGCAGTAATTGCGGCATTTATCCTGCTGGCTGTATACATCGCATTCAGATTCCAGAAGATAGGCGGTCTTTCAGCTGGTATCATCGCTATCATCTGCCTGCTGCACGACGTTATGATCACCTATGCAGTGTATGTGTTCTGCGGTATGACCCTGGATTCCAACTTTATGGCGGTTATCCTGACCCTGCTCGGTTACTCAATCAATAACACGATCATCATCTATGACCGTCTTCGTGAGAACCGTGCAAAGTACGGCACCAAGCTTACAGACGCGCAGCTGGTCAACCTTTCCATCAACCAGACCATGCCGCGTTCCGTCATCACGACCGCTACTACGGTATGCGCGATGATCTCCGTATCTATAGTATGCGCCCTCATGGGTACAACTTCGATACTTACTTTCTCCATTCCGCTCTCTATCGGTATGCTGGTAGGCTTCTACAGCTCCGTTTGCCTGGCTGGTCCGCTGTGGATCTGGGTACAGGAAAAGCGCAATAAGAAGAAAGCTGCTTGATTCGAATAACTTTGACCCCCGGGATCCTCCCGGGGGTCATTTTTGTCTGTAGCGGCTCCGCCTTTGCTCGTACCGAGTCCATTAAGCATGGACGTGTCCCCTTACTACACGCTGAAATCGTGCATCAGCGCGTATCTCCGGCCTTATTTGAGCATGTTCGGGACACGCGCCCTTGCACAAAAAAATCCCTCCCCGATATCGGGGAGGGAAGAGCTGATCAGCAATTAAACGAGCTCGATGATAGCCATCTCTGCTGCGTCACCGCGGCGTGGACCGATCTTGTAGATTCTGGTGTAACCACCATTCTTGTCAGCGTACTTGGGAGCGATCTCGTCGAATACCTTCTTAGCGACATCTTCCTTAGTAACGTATGCAAGAACCTGGCGCTTAGTGTGAAGTGTGTTCACCTTGCCAAGTGTGATCATCTTTTCTGCCTCTGCGCGAACTTCCTTCGCACGAGTAACGGTGGTCTCGATCTTACCGTTCTCCAGCAGGAATGTAACCATGCCTCTGAGCATTGCCTTTCTGTGGTCGCTGGGTCTGCCCAGCTTTCTTGTTCCCGGCATATTTCCATTCTCCTTTCAGTAGGAATGTAGTTATCAGCGGTTAGACCGCCGTTATCAGTTGTTTTCTTCAGAAGGTGCGAGGTCGAATCCGAGGGACTGGAGCTTAGCCTTGACCTCGTCGAACGACTTCTTACCCAGATTTCTGACCTTCATCATGTCCTCCGGGGACTTGTTGATCAGGTCATCTACTGTATTAATACCAGCGCGCTTGAGGCAGTTGAAGGAACGAACGGACAGCTCGAGTTCCTCGATAGTCATCTCGAGGAGCTTATCCTTGCGGTTCTCTTCCTTCTCAACCATCAGCTCAGGCTGCTCGGAATCATCAGAGAGATCAGCAAACAGCTTGAGGCGCTCTATGAGTATCTTAGCCGCATAAGAAACGGCTTCCTTTGCGGAGATAGTGCCATCGGTCCAGATCTCGATGATGAGCTTCTCGAAATCGGTCCTCTGACCCACACGGGTATTTTCAACAGTATAGTTGCACTTCAGGACAGGAGTATAGATACTGTCAATCGGGATTACTCCAATAACAGGCTGGAGCTGCTCTTTGTT
>CAKSHG010000188.1 GCA_934456315.1 uncultured Oscillospiraceae bacterium
GTGTCAACTATGCACGCCATGTTCTTGAGCTGCTTCTCCTGGTACATGTCGTACAGCAGCTTCAGGTCCTCGTAGTGATAGTTCGGGATAGTCTGGTCGTGCTTGTTCTGCGCACCGCGGAGGATAGCGTGGGCAAGCGGATTGCCGTCGGTGTTGACCTCCCAGCCGCGATAGATGAACGTATGGCTGCTCTGCGCCGCGCGAATGGAATTCAGCATGATGGAGAGCGTGCCGCTGGTGGGGTTCTTCATACCGCAGGGGCACTCCATGCCGCTGGCGGTAAGGCGGTGCTCCTGGTCCTCGACGGAACGCGCGCCGACTGCGACATAGCTCAATATATCGGACAGGTAGCGGTAGTTCTCGGGATACAGCATCTCGTCAGCGCATACAAGTCCGGTTTCCTCGATAGCGCGGGTGTGGAGCTTGCGGACGTGGATAAGTCCCTGCAGCATGTCCTCGCCCTTGGAGGGGTCGGGCTGGTGTATCATGCCCTTGTAGCCCTCGCCGGTGGTCCTCGGCTTGTTGGTGTATATTCTCGGAATGATGATTATCTTGTCCTTTACCTGCTCCTGGAGTCTGGAAAGGCGGCAGGTATAGTCCATCACGGAATCCTCGTTATCAGCGGAGCAGGGACCGATTATCAGCAGGAACTTGTCAGACTTGCCCGTGAACACGTCCGCAATCATGGCGTCGCGCCCGGTCTTTATCTCCTTTATCTTATCGCTTAGCGGGTAAAGCTCCTTTATTTCCTTGGGGACGGGGAGCTTCCTGCGGAAATTCATAGACATTTTATGTATTTCTCCTTTTTTGAACAATATCCGAGAATCATTATAGCACCATTCCCCGCAATTGTCAAGTATTTATCGCGGCTCCGGCGCGGAAAAGCTCCCTGGGAAACCGGATATCCCTGACGGGAACAGACCCGCCAGGGACACCAGTTATTTCACTGCGTTGACAGGACCCTCACCGAGAGCATGCCGGACTGCTCGCATACCTCCGCCCTGGAGCCGCTCCGCAGCCCGCCGGAAATCATCATTCCCGAAAGCATGTTCTCTATCTCGGCGGTGATGGTTCGGCGGAGGGGACGCGCTCCCATGCCGCGCTCCCTGCCACTGGAGCTGTCGCGGCACAGCCGCTTTACGGCATCGTCCGTGAAGCTAAGCTCGATCCCGCACTGCCTTGCGCGTCCCGCAAGCTTCCCGAGCAGTATACGGCAAATGGACTCCATCTGCTCCTCGCCGAGCCTGCGGAAAACCACCACGTTGTCGATACGGTTGATAAGCTCCGGGCTGAACCGCCGTTTCAGCTCCGACATCACGTCGGATTCCCCGCTGTCGGACTGCCCCGAGCCGAAACCCAGCGCGTTCTTCGAGAGCTGCTCCGCGCCGATGTTGCCCGTCATTATCACGATGGAACTGCGGAAATCCGCGCGCTTCCCGTCGGCGGCGGTGAGGGTCCCCTCCTCGAGTATCTGAAGCAGCAGGTTGAGCACGTCCGGGTGGGCTTTCTCTACCTCGTCGAACAACACCACGGAATACGGCGCGCTCCTCACCCTGCGTATCAGCTGCCCCTCCTCCTCGAAGCCGACATATCCGGGAGGCGAGCCTATCAGCTTCGACACCGAGTGCTTCTCCATGAATTCCGACATATCGAACCGGATAATGCGCTTCTCATCGCCGAAAACCGCTTCGGCAAGCGCTTTCGCAAGCTCGGTCTTTCCGACCCCGGTCTGTCCCAGGAACAGGAACGAGCAGGTCGGACGGTCCGGCTCCTTCAGCCCGGTGCGTCCCCGGCGTACTGCGTTCGCGACAAGCTCCACCGCCCTGTCCTGCCCCACTACCCGGCTGCGGAGCTGCTCCTCCAGCCCGGCGAGCCGGGCCGCCTCGTCCTGGGACAGCTTCTGCACCGGTATCCCGGTCACGGTCGCCGCAGCGTATGCTATCTCCTGACGGTCGACCGTCCCGCCGCCGGCTCCCAGAGCCTTTACCAGGGCGAACTCCTCGCTGCGGAGCTTCTCAGCTTCCGCGGCGCTCCGCGCGGAGCCAAGACCCCGGCGGACCTCCGACAGCCTGCGGACGTACGGCGCGCTGACTGCTCCGGCGCGTACCCGCGCGGCGGCTTCGTCCACCAGGTCGAGCGCCTTGTCGGGAAGCCTGCGGTCCGGGATATACCTCACGGAGAGCCGCACTGCCTCCTCCAGCGCAGCGTCCGTTATCGTCACGCAGTGATGGGTTTCGTAGCTGCGGCGCATTCCCCGGAGTATCTCCAGAGTCTGGGACTCCGTGGGCTGCTCGACGGTTATCGGCTGGAAACGGCGCTCCAGCGCGCTGTCCTTTTCGATGAAGCGCCGGTATTCCTCTGTGGTGGTCGCCCCGATAAGGCATATCTCGCCCCGCGCGAGCTGCGGCTTCAGGATATTCGCGGCGTCTATCGCGCCCTCCGCCGCGCCGGTCCCGACGATGCTGTGCAGCTCATCTATAAAAAGTATGATGTTCTTGCAGCCCGCTGCCTCCTCGATGACGCTCTTGAGGCGGTCCTCAAAGTCGCCGCGGTACTTCGCTCCGGCGAGCATTGCCGTGAGGTCGAGGGAATATATGCGCTTCCCCAGCAGACCCTGCGGGACTGCTCCCGCCGCGATACGCTGCGCGAATCCCTCCACAACTGCGGTCTTTCCGACCCCGGCGTCGCCGATGAGGCAGGGATTGTTCTTGCAGCGCCGCAGCAGTACGCGTATCAGGCGGTCGGTTTCCTGCTCCCTGCCGATGACCGGGTCGAGCTTCCCGGCGGCGGCAAGCTCGGTGAGGTCCCTGCCGTACTTCGAAAGCGCCGGGAACTTCGCGCGGCGCTCCTTTTCGCTCTGCTGGAAGTCAGGCTCCACAAAGCGCTGCGCGGAAAGCTCCCCTGTCAGCCTTACCATGTTCACGCCGAATTCCGCGAGGATAGACCAGGCGCAGCAGTCCCGGTCGAGGGCTATCGCCCGGAGCAGGTGCTCTGTGCCTGCCTTGCGCTTATCCTCCCCGGAGGCGAACGAGAGCGCGTTCTCCATCAGCTTGCGGGAGCGCGGGGTAAGGTCGTTCATGGTGAGCCGGGTAGGTCTGCCCTTGCCGACGAGGGTTTCCAGGCGGCGGAGCACCTCGCTGCGCCCCACGCCGTACCTGGCAAGGACAGCCGCGGCGGGAAAGCTGTCGTCGCTGACGACGCCGTAGAGCATGTGCTCGCTTCCGACGTAGGTATGGCCGAAACCCATGGCGGCTCCCAGCGCAGCGTTGAGCGCTTTCACCGCAGTATCCGAAAAACCGCTTGTTGAATTCATGTTGATGACCTCCTTGTTGATACACATAGTATGAGCGGAAAACAGGAATATATTTCATCGTCAGGAAATTTTCTGTAACACAATTCAGCGCTCCGCATACTATGTACTATGAAACGGAAGCTTCAAAGGGGAGCGGAACTTTCTACACTGTTATAGGAGGACACATATATGTCTTGCTTCAACTTTGGCGGCGGCAACTGCTGCTGGATCATCATTCTCATTCTTATCCTCTTCTGCGGCTGCGGCAATGGCTGCGGTAACGGCTGTGACAACGGCTGCGGCGGTGGCTGCGGCAACAACTGCGGATGCTGATCCGCTGGTAGTCCGGCGGGGCGTTGAGCCCCGCTGAACACGCAGAGCCCGGAATGGTCGTGATGCCATTCCGGGCTTTTGCCTGTAACGATGCGTTTTTAAATATGATTCGTAGTATATTGAAATATCTGCCGAATCGTGCTATAATTAACGCGGGACATTAATTATAGGGAACCTCTAAAAACCGGTTTGAAAAGGGAAAATGGGTAGAGTGCGCCGAATGCGATGAAAGCCGACGAAGTAAGGCTGTATGCCTTACGAGGAGGTTTGAAGAAGCAGTCGGTGTGCTATACACATTTTCTCTCAAACAAGGTTTTTAGAGGTGACCTATACATCAAAATGGAGGGTCAGACAGTGAGATTCACTATTTTCAGGAAACGTTTATCAGCAGCGATCATTGATTATATCATCATATTTGCGATCGCATATACGATCTGCGCACTTATTATGACAAGCGTTTTTAAAAGCACATTTGATCAGCAGGCTGCTCCGTTCATGGCGCTTATTTTATTGCTCGCCCCATTTTCGCAGATACCGCGAGTGTTTTCTGCCCCGGGAGAAATGCTGACGACAATGATGTTTGTACTTATCGCGATAATTTTTGTTGCTGAAGTTATGTATTATTCGCTGTTTGAAATTCTGCCGACCAAAAGGACTCCCGGCTATAAGCTTTTTGGAATCCGGCTGACATATGATTCGGAAAAATCAATCCAAAAGCGGATAGTCGTGCGTAATATATTAAAGGTGCTCTCACGGTATTTGTACTGTATTCCGTTTATAATTTCCATATTTAGCGCAAACGGTAAAACGCCGTATGACCTGGTTTCAAAAATCAATGTAGGAACAGACAACACCTGATTTTTCCGG
>CAKSHG010000189.1 GCA_934456315.1 uncultured Oscillospiraceae bacterium
CTGGATTCCCAGCGTCGTACCGAGCCGCTTGACGATATCCAGATATCACCGGCAGGCGAGGTGCTTTTCGACTCCGCCGACGAGCTTTGCGACCGAATTGAGGCTCTCTCCAGGAAGATACGCGGAAAGAATGCGGAGGAGGTCCGCAGCCGCCTGAATGCCGACGTTGAGAAAATGCGCAGTGGGATCAACCTTAATGCGGTCGACAGGTACTTCCCGCTCTGCTACTCCGAAGAAGCTACCGTGTTCAGCTACGCGGGAGCGGTTTTCGTCTGCGAGAATGTTTCCGCGAAGGAAAACTACCGCGCCGTTGCATTGCAGCACACGGAGGACCTGAAGATCCTCACCGAGGAAAAGAAGCTCTGCAAGGGTCTGGACCGCTATATGCTCACCAAGAACGAGCTGTATTCCGAGCTGGAGAGCCGCACCTCCGTGTACTTCGACACGTTTATCCGCGGCGGCGGAATGGAGCTTGGCTTAATGGTTGACGTCCAGAGTGCCGTACAGACCTCCCCCTGGAGCGGCGAGCATTCCGTTCTCCGTTCCGAGCTTGATAATTACCTCGACATGAAGTTCGCCTGCCTGATATTCTCGGGAACCGAGAAGGGCGCCCGCACGCTTGCGGCTGACCTCTCCGACGACGGTTACAAGGTGGATTTCTCCATGCAGCCGGAAAAGCCGCTTCCGGGCAGGGTCATCGTCACCCCTGGAACGCTTAGCGCCGGTATCGAGTACCCGGTGACAAAGCTTGCCGTGTTTACTCACACGGCGGTACACGCGGACAGAAAACGCCCTCCGAAGAAGAAAAAGGGCGAGGAGATACGCTCGCTCGCCGATATTTCCATCGGCGACCTTGTGGTGCACTATTCCTACGGAATAGGCGTGTTCGACGGAGTCCACAAGATCGAAACCGACGGCGTTGCCAAGGACTATATCAAGATACGCTACGCAGGCTCCGATGTCCTGCATATTCCCGTAACGCAGCTCGACCTCGTTTCCCGTTACATCGGCTCCGGCGACGCGGGCACGGTTAAGCTGAACAAGCTGAACTCCGACCAGTGGCAGAAATCCAAGGCAAAGGCTAAAGCGGCGGCCAGGGAAATGGCGTCCGAGCTTATCGAGCTTTACTCCCGCCGCATGAAGAGCAAGGGGTATGAGTTCCCGCCGGACGATTCACTACAGGACGATTTCGAGGCTCACTTCAACTACATCGAAACCAGTTCCCAGCTGCGCTGCATAGATGAGATCAAGGCGGACATGATGAAACCCGTCCCGATGGAGCGTTTGCTCTGCGGCGACGTTGGCTTCGGAAAGACCGAGGTCGCGCTTCGTGCAGCGTTCAAGTGCGCCGAAAACGGCAAGCAGTGTGCTATACTGGTCCCGACGACCGTGCTCGCATGGCAGCACTTCCAGACCTGCTGCAACCGCATGGAGGGCTTCCCGATCAACGTCGCACTGCTCTCCCGGCACAAGACCCCCGCAGAGCAGCGGGAAATACTCCGCAGGCTGAAAGCAGGCAGCATTGATATCCTGATAGGCACACACCGGATCATTCAGGACGACATCAAATTCAAGGATCTCGGGCTTGTTATCATTGATGAGGAGCAGCGTTTCGGCGTTGCACACAAGGAGAAATTCAAGGAGATGTTCGCCGGGGTAGATGTGCTTACCCTTTCGGCTACGCCTATCCCCCGCACGCTCAACATGGCGATGAGCGGTATCCGCGACATGTCCGTTATCGACGAGCCTCCCCAGGACAGACAGCCTATCACTACCTATGTCATGGAGCATGACTGGGGTATCGTTATGCAGGCTATCCAGAAGGAGCTGCGCCGCAGCGGTCAGGTGTACTATATCCACAACCGGATAGATTCGATATACAGCTGCGCCGAAAAGATACGCACACTGATCCCGGAGGCGCGGGTCGGAGTTGCGCACGGCAAGATGTCCGAGGAGCAGATGCTCGATATATGGCGCCAGCTGCTGGACGGCGACCTTGACGTACTCGTCTGCACGACCATCATCGAAACCGGCGTTGACGTACCGAACGTAAACACGCTGATAATCGAGAACGCCGACTACATGGGTCTGGCGCAGCTCCATCAGCTCCGCGGGCGCGTCGGCAGGACCAACAAGCGCGCGTATGCATATTTCACGTTCCAGCGCGGGAAGGTGCTTTCTGAGATATCGCAGAAGCGACTTGACGCTATCCGCGAATTCACGCAGTTCGGCAGCGGATTCCGCATTGCAATGCGCGACCTGGAGATACGCGGCGCGGGAAGTATCCTCGGCGCAAGCCAGTCCGGGCACCTTGCAAACGTCGGCTACGATATGTACCTTCAGCTGCTTGACGAGGCAGTCCGCGAGGAACGCGGCGAAAAGGACGTCCACAAGGAGGAGTGCCTTGTGGATATCAAGATAGATGCGTTTATCCCGGAGGATTACATCTCGAATCAGGCGCAGCGCGTTGACTGCTACCGGAAAATCGCAAAGATCCAGACCGACGAGGACAGCACCGACGTAACAGACGAGCTTATCGACCGCTACGGCGACCCGCCGAGATCCGTCATCGGTCTTATCGAGGTCGCAAGGCTTCGAAACATGGCAAGCGCCTGCAACATCACCGAGATAAGCCAGATGAAAAACGACCTGATCTTCTACCTGTCGAAATTCGACATGGAGAAGATTGCCGCCCTTTCCGATGTGTATTCCGACCGGCTAAGGCTGGAGCCTACCGGTAAGGGGCATATCCGTATCACGCTGAACAAGGGCGAAAAGCCGCTCGACGCAATGCGAACGGTCATCACCACTATGAACAAGGCTTAAAAAACAACACCTCCGGTCATTTAAGCCGGAGGTGTTGTTTATTCTGCTCCAAATAGCTCATACGGCGGTTCAACGCCGGTGTAGTCCACCTTTCCGAAGCCGCCGCCGGAGAGCGCGCATTTTATCAGCTTCTTCGTCAGGTCCGGGACGTCCCCGCGAGTCAGCGCCTCGCTGACGTCCACCCAAAGCACTTCGCTGTTTTCATCGTGGTCGGAATGCGGCTCGCCGGAAACGTAGTCCGCGCGGAATGCCGCATACCAGTCCCGCAGGTTGAACCGCACGCCGATAAGCTCCCGTGGTTCGATGAGTACTCCGGTTTCTTCGAGGTACTCGCGTATCAGCGCTTCCCGGGGCATCTCCCCGCGGTTGAGGTACCCTCCCGGGATAATCAGCCTGCCCTTTCCGGCGCCGTATGTATGCCGCGACAGCAGCACCTTCCCATTGTGGATAACCACCGCAGTGACAGACTGCGACCAGTTTGTGTTACCAGTTTCCATTTTTACCTCCGGTCACCTCCGTTAGTTCCTAACAGCGCAGAACTTGGATCCCCTGCGCGTGAAGCCGCATTTTTCGTAGAATCCAGTAAGGCTCTCCTCGCATATCGCCTGGATAGTCCCCCCGACCGACGCGCACACCGTCCTTATCAGCCCGCCGGCGCAGCCTTTATGCTCCATCTCCGGGAGCACCGCTACCTGGGATATCAGGGTTTCGCCGCCGATGGAATGCTGTATCACGAGGGCGGCTCGTCCGTCCGAAACGCACCTCGATACTCCATGCCTTACCCTGTGGGAAATGTCAAGGTACCATGGCTCGAATTCTATCGGGAACCTTGTCGAGATGATTTTCCACGCTTCCGACGGGGAACACTCCGGAATGGCTGCGCCGCTTCCATTAAGCGCTGTAAGCTCCATCAGGTTCACCCGGGAGAATTCCGCATTGCAGGTATTTTGCAGCTTCTCCCCCGCCCTTTCGGAGCAGAAAATGTCCGTGAACCCGTGCATGTTCAGGAAGCCCGCAAGCTCGTCCCAGTCGGGGGCGGCGCCCTCCGAGATAACGAACGAGCCGTCCAGCCCGGCAAGGAATGTATCACCCTGCCGGAAAAATCTGCAAAAGTCGTAGCTCCCGCCGTAGGCATTGAAAAGCGCCCGGATTTTCAGCGCTTCAACTCCGTGCTCCGGAAGTCCGGAGAGCTGCTCCGCATTGTATACCCGCTCCGTCACAGCTCTGCAAACGCGGTCAGGACCGCTTCCGCCAGACTGGCGGTCGCTTCGAAGTCGCTCTCCTTAATTACGCACGCCGGGGAATGCAGATACCTGCACGGCACGGAAAGCGCGCAGGTTCTTACTCCGCCGCGGCTGACGTGGATAGCTCCGCTGTCGTTTCCGCCCGCGATGAGCGTCTTGGTCTGATTTGCGATGCCAAGTCGGTCTGCGGTGCTCCTCGCAAGCTGATACAGCTCGCGGTCGTATATCGTCGCCCTGTCCATGTAGGACACCACGCAGCCCTTTCCTAGCTCGCAGACGCGCTTGGCGCCGGAAGTATCCGCTATGTCGCAGGCTGTGGTCGTTTCAAGCACGACCGCAATATCCGGCTCAATTGTGAACGCAGCCGCCTTTGCGCCGCGCGTGCCGACCTCCTCCTGGACTGTGAACGCATACCATGCGTC
>CAKSHG010000190.1 GCA_934456315.1 uncultured Oscillospiraceae bacterium
GTGACGTATTCTTCATCGAGAGCGGCACGCTCCACGCGATAGGCAAGGGTATCCTCATCGCGGAGATACAGCAGAACTCCAACACCACCTACCGTATCTACGACTACGGCAGAGTGGGCAAGGACGGCAAGCCGCGTGAGCTCCACGTTGAAAAGGCGAAGGACGTGACCAACCTCGTTCCGCCGAAGTACCCCACCACCGCACAGGGCGCTCCCACAGCCATCGAGGGCGGTACGGAAACACTGTTGCGTTCCTGCGAGTATTTCAATGTCAACAAGCTGGAGCTTGACGGTACCGCGAAGCTCACTGCTGGCGACGGCTCGTTCAACTCCCTGCTGGTGCTGGACGGCGCGTTCGAGGTCGCTTCCGGCTCCGAGAAGGTCAGCGCGAAGAAGGGCGACAGCCTGTTCGTAAGCGCGTCCACCGGCGATTACACCGTATCCGGAAAGGGCACGATAATCCTCACCGACATCATCTGAACCTGACAGGAGGTCAACATGGCAGACATGGAAAGACACCTCGGCATTGACATCGGCGGCACGAATATCGCCTGCGGCATCGTGGACGAGAATTGCGAGATAATCGCACGCTCAAAGGTAAAAACCAACTCCCCCAGACCCTACGCGGAGATACTCGCGGATATAATCCACGCCGCGGAGCTCGCCTGCGCGGAGGCAGGGATAACGCCGAAGCAGCTTGATTCCATCGGGATAGGCTGCCCGGGCACCTGCAACCAGGCGACCGGAGTAGTGGAGTACTCCAACAACCTTGGCTTCGTGAATGCTCCGCTCCGCAACGACATTCAGGCGAAGTTCGGAGTACCGACCTACCTTGGCAACGACGCTGACGCCGCAGCTTTCGGAGAGTATTGCGCGGGCGCTGCAAAGGGCGCGGAAAACGCAGTCGTGATAACGCTGGGAACGGGCGTAGGCTCCGGGATAATCATCGGCGGCAGGCTTTACAGCGGCTCGAATTTCGCGGGCGGCGAGATAGGACATACGGTCATCGAGGTGGACGGCAGGCTCTGCACATGCGGAAGAAAGGGCTGCTTCGAAGCGTATTCCTCCGCCACCGGACTTGTCAACACCACCCGTGAGTACGCCGAAAAGTACCCTGAAAGCCTCATGGCAGACCTCATAAAGAAGGACGGAAAGGTCAGCGCCCGCACTGCCTACATAGCAATGAAGCAGGGCGACGAAGCGGGAAAGCTGGTGACCGACCTGTATGTTAAGTACCTCGCGGTAGGGATAACGAACGTTATCAACATCTTCCAGCCGGATATTCTGTGTATCGGCGGAGGAGTCTGCAACGAGGGGGATACGCTGCTTGTGCCGCTGAAAAAGGCGGTCGCAGAGCAGGTGTATTCCAAACGAAGCGCTAAAAATACCGAGATCGTGATCTGCTCCCTCGGTAATGACGCAGGCATAATCGGAGCGGCAATGCTCCATCGTTCCTGCAAATAAACAAACTCCCGGTCACCGGGCGGAAAGGAAAAAATCATGAGAAGTGATCTTATCAAGGCAGGAGTAGAAAAAACTCCTCACAGAGCGATACTCAAGGCTCTGGGCGTTACCGACAGCGAAATGCACAGACCGTTCATCGCGGTAGTCTGTGCTGCCAGCGACTATGTTCCCGGACACATGCACCTGCACGAGATATCCCGCGCAGTCAAGGACGGTATCAGAAACGCGGGCGGCGTTCCGTTCGAGTTCTTCACCATCGGCGTATGCGACGGACTTGCAATGAACCACAAGGGCATGAGATACTCCCTGGCTTCCAGAGAGCTCATCGCTGACTCCATCGAGGTAATGCTGACCGCACACCCGCTGGACGGCGTCGTATTCATTCCGAACTGCGACAAGATCGTACCCGGAATGGTGCTCGCAGCAGCCAGAATGAACCTCCCGGCTATCTTCTGCAGCGGCGGTCCTATGAACCCCGGCTGCGTACAGGGCAAGCGCGTAGGCTACTCTGAAATCTACGAGGCTATCGGACAGTACTCCAACGGCGAGATCGGCGACGACGTCATCAAGGATTTCGAGGATAACGCCTGCCCGACCTGCGGCAGCTGCTCCGGTATGTACACCGCGAACTCCATGAACTGCCTGACCGAGGCGATGGGGCTTGCGCTCCCGACCGCCGGCACCGAGCCCGCAGTAAACTCCGCGCGCCGCAGACTTGCCAAGGAATCCGGCGAGCGCGCAGTTGAGCTTGTTAAGCAGAATATCCGCCCGAGCGATATCCTCACCAAGAAGAACATGCTCAACGCCCTCGCAACTGATATGGCTATCGGCGCTTCCTCCAACACCGTACTGCACCTGCTTGCCATCGCCCACGAAGCAAAGGTAGACATCACTCTGGACGACATCGACCAGATGAGCAGAAAGACTCCGCAGCTTGCAAAGCTGAACCCTGCTTCCAGCGTGTTCATAACTGACCTGAACGCTGTCGGCGGTATCCAGACTATAATTCGTGAGCTTTCCAAGGGCGGTCATGTCAACACCGATGTAATGACCGTATCCGGCACGCAGGCTGACCGTATCGCAAAGGCAAAGGACGCTGACGGCGCTATCGTCCACAAGATCGACGCTCCTATCCGTAAGGACGGCGGTATCGCTATCCTCAGCGGCAACCTCGCAGAGAACGGCTCCGTAGTTAAGCAGGGCGCAGTAAAGCCAGAGATGATGGACTTCACAGGTACCGCACGCGTATTTAACGGCGAGCAGGCTGCATGCGACGCTATCCTCGGCGGCGACATCAAGGCAGGCGACGTTGTGGTTATCCGCTACGAGGGTCCGAAGGGCGGCCCCGGAATGCCCGAAATGCTGGCTCCGACTGCCGCTATCGTCGGCAAGGGACTTGACGGCAATGTTGCCCTCATTACCGATGGCAGATTCTCCGGCGCTTCCAGAGGCGCGGCTATAGGCCACGTTTCCCCCGAGGCTGCGGAGGGCGGTCTTATCGCGTTCGTTGAGGACGGCGACAAGATCCACATCGACATTCCGAACCGCAGCATCACTCTGCTGGTAGACGACGCAGAGATCGCAAAGCGCAAGGAAAAGGGCATTCTTCCTCCGAAGGAGCTTTCCGGCTACCTCAAGAGATATGCGAAGATGGTCACCTCCTCCAATACCGGCGCGGTATTCAAGGACTGATAAATTATCGAGCCCCGTCAGAAATGGCGGGGCTTGTTCTATTTCCGGACGTGCCGCATATAATGTAGCATGATCGAGTTTAGATTGCGGCGGACGGCGCTGCGCTGGGATTTTTCGTTCTTTGCGGTGCTTGCGGTTTTTTTCCTGTGGGACAGCTCCGGATTCGGGTTTGCCGCACTGGGGATATGCGCCGCGCACGAGCTGGGACATCTTGCAGTCATGCGGCTGTGCGGTATGATCCCGGAAAGCCTGACGTTCTACGGCGCGGGGATAATGCTGACCGCCCCGGCGGTGGAGCGGAGCAGCGCTACGGTGCGGGCGGCTGTGTACTGTGCGGGGTGCGTGGTGAATTTTCTGATATTTGCAGCGGGAATGGCGCTGGGATACCAGCGCATAGCCGCGATAAGCCTTGCCGCCGGGCTGTTCAATCTCCTGCCGGTCGGGGAGTTCGACGGGAAGCGTCTGCTGAAACTGCTGCTGGTGAACCGGCTCCCGGCAGAGAACGTTGACCGCACGCTGACCGTGTGCGGCATTATTTCCGCGGCAATATGCGCTGCGGTCGTATTCCTGCTGCGGGGAGCCAGTCCGACGTTTTTTATTACGGCTGCGTATTTTCTGGTGCTCTCTGCCAGAGAATTGTAAAAAAAACTGCAAAAAAGTCTTGACAATTGGAAGAAATTTGTGTATAATATAACAAGCAAAGGTCAGGTACCTTTCAAAAATAATGGTTTAGAAGGAGATTTATATGAGGTATGAAATCAAGGGCGAGCCGCTGCCCGTAGTAATCGTTTATCTTGACGATGGCGAGTCAATCAAGTGCGAAAAGGGCGCAATGTCCTGGATGACCCCGAACATGAAGATGGAAACCGGCGCAGGCAGCGTTGGAAAAGCTTTCAGCAGAATGTTCTCCGGCGAGTCCATGTTCCAGAATACATACACCGCGCAGGGCGGTCCCGGTATGATCGCGTTCGCTTCCAGCTTCCCCGGCTCTATCATTCCGATAGATGTAAGCAAGGGCGACTTCATCGTTCAGAAGACCGGTTACCTTGCTTCCGAGCCTTCCGTTGAGCTTTCCATCGCATTCCAGAAGAAGCTCGGCGCAGGTTTCTTCGGCGGCGAGGGCTTCATCATGCAGAAGCTCCACGGCACAGGTATGGCGTTCGTCGAGATCGACGGATATGTTGTTGAGTACGAGCTCCAGGCTGGTCAGCAGATGCTCATCGACACAGGCTACCTCGCAGCAATGTCCGGCTCCTGCACAATGGATATCCAGACCGTAAAGGGTATCGGAAACGTGCTGTTCGGCGGCGAGGGTCTGTTCAACAC